>CAYOIH010000006.1:0-27089 GCA_964404005.1 uncultured Candidatus Saccharibacteria bacterium | reverse complement strand
TGCAACATGTTTTAAGTGCCTCATACTGTAAAGTATACCAGTGGCCAGTGCATAACTTTGATTTTTATCAATCTGCTGGTAGAATAAGTATATATTTATATGGATATAACACTTGCGACAAAGGTTGAAGAAATTCCCAGAATTGGAATAGCTTACGCAAAAAAATTAAAAAAATTCGGCATAAAAACAGTGCAGGATTTGCTTTTTTATTTTCCCGCAAGATACGACGATTTTTCAGAAATAGTTTCAATCAGCCAAGCAAAAAATAAACTGGGCGAAACCGCTTGCGTGCAGGGAGAAATTATAGAAATAGAAACATCTAAGTCAATTTATGGAAGAATGGTTATAACTAAGGCGGTTCTGCAGGATAGAACGGCGCAAATTAATGTTATCTGGTTCAATCAGCCATATCTGAAAAAATCTTTAAAAGAAAATGACTTTATCTGCGTGGCCGGGAAAATAAGCTTGGGAAAAGAAGGGCTTTATTTTAACAGCCCTGCATATGAGAGAATAAACGAAATCGGAGAAAACGAAGAACTGACTCACACGGGCAGAATTGTGCCGGTTTATGCTGAAACAAGAGGTGTTACTTCCCGCTGGCTAAGATACATCATAAAACCATTGCTCTACAGGTTTTGCGAACAGATACAGGAATCTCTGCCGATTGAAATAATTAAAAAATATAAATTTTTGCCGATACGGGAAGCTGTGTGGCAGTTGCATTTCCCGGATTCTTTTGAACATGCCGATGCGGCAAAATCGCGTTTTTCCTTTGAAGAGCTTTTTTTAATACAGCTCAATGTTCTAAAAGAAAAAATAAAGTTAATGAAAAAAATGGCGCATGCCTGCCCGATGGACGCTGATTTAATGAAAACATTTACAGATTCTTTACCGTTCCAGCTCACAGATTCACAAAAAAAATGCGCTTTTGCAATTTTAAAAGATTTAGAAAAATCAGTCCCGATGTCCAGGCTTCTTGAGGGCGATGTGGGCTCGGGCAAAACAGTGGTAGCGACAATGGCCGCTTTAAGTGTTGTAAAAAACGAGCACCAGGTTGCTTTTATGGCACCAACAGAAATTTTGGCAAAACAGCATTTTAGAACAATAACCGAGCTGCTAAAGAGCTTCGACATTAAGGTTGGCCTAATGACAGGAAAAGATGCAAGGATTACGAAACGACCCGCTGACGGCGGGTACCCCGAGACTTTTGAGGTTTCCAAAAAAAGTTTTAATGGAGATTTAGAAAATGGACAACTGGATATTGCAATCGGAACCCATTCTTTAATTCAAAAAGGAGTCGAATTCAAAGATTTAGCTTTGGCAATTTTAGATGAACAGCACAGATTCGGGGTTGAGCAAAGAGACCATTTAATAAAAAATAAAAAGCTCGTCCCCCATTTATTGTCGATGACAGCAACTCCAATTCCAAGAACCTTGGCTTTAACTGTTTATGGAGATTTAGATTTGTCTTTAATTGATGAAATGCCAAAAAACCGAAAAAGGGTTAAAACAATTATTGTAGAGCCACAGCAAAGAAAAGAAGCTTATGAATTTATAAAAAAGGAAGTTTCAGAAGGCAAAGGAGTTTTTGTTATTTATCCAAAAATAGAATCTAAAAAAACCGCTTTAATGCCCGGCCTTGACGGAGAAAAGCCGGGCATTGTCGGTTCGTTTGTCCCGCAAAACTATGCCCCGTTATCATTGTCGTCGCTTGCGATAAATGAAGTAAAAGCTTTGAAAGAAGAATATGAAAAATTATCAAAAGAAGTTTTCCCGGATTTAAGAATTACAATGTTGCACGGAAAAATGAAAGCTCCGGAAAAAGAAAGAATAATGATAGATTTTAAAAAAGGTGAAATTGATATTTTGCTTTCCACTTCTGTTGTTGAAGTTGGCGTTGATGTTCCCAGAGCTACAATTATGATGATTGAGGGCGCAGAAAGATTTGGACTTAGCCAGCTTCACCAATTCCGCGGACGTGTTGGCAGGTCGGATATGCAGTCATATTGCTTCTTGTTCACCACAGACCCAAGCATGTTAAACAGAAAAAGATTAAAGGCTCTGGTTGAATCTAACAACGGATTTGAACTGGCTGAAAAAGATTTGGAAATCCGCGGTCCGGGAAGTTTATACGGCACTGTGCAATCTGGAATTCCCGATATGGCAATGCAAGGTTTAAGTAACATATTTTTAGTAGAAAAAACCCGTGCTGCCGCCAAAGAAATTCTCGAAAAAGACCCCGAACTAAAAAATTACCCCGAACTGAAGGAAAGATTAAAACAATTCCAATCACGAATCCATTTTGAGTGAATAAAAATCCGCGGCGAATGCCACGGATTTTTATTACAGACAAACCTTTTATTGCCCGATAAAGATGTTTGCAACAGCGTCAACAAGATAATTTAAGGCAATAAGCCATATAACAGAACTTAATACTATCCCGCAGACAAAACCAAACAAAGAAGATGCTATCGTATAACCTATGCGCACCCTAAAATCCCTTTGTTCTTCTGAAATAAAATCCCGCCAAAAATTTGAAAAAATAGATTTCTTACCCATATTTTAAAAAGTTTAATTTCTTTTTATATTATATAACAAAACAGAAAAAAAACAAAAGCCTATTTTCGTACTTTTTCAGTTACCCAGAAACCCATGTATCTGCCCAGCATTAAGCGAATTTGGGCGTCGAGGGCCGGAAGAGAACCAAAAAAGATTAAAGTTATCGGCAAAAAAATCCATTGTAAAAAAACAGTGGATTTTTTATACCATAGCACATACCATTTAAATTCTTTTGGCACCGGAGGAAGAAGCATTGTGCTTAATATGGCAGAAATAATCATTCCAAGCATTGATACCGTCATAATTTGACTGGTTAAAATCGG
The DNA here is from genome assembly GCA_964404005.1 of uncultured Candidatus Saccharibacteria bacterium. GTDB lineage: Bacteria > Patescibacteriota > Minisyncoccia > Minisyncoccales > Staskawiczbacteraceae > XYD1-FULL-39-28. The sequence continues at coordinate 24,207 of CAYOIH010000006.1, read as the reverse complement.
CAAATTAAAAGACAGCACAGTAAAGTTGAATTTTTGCCCGCCTAAAATTATCGGAAGCCAACCCAATAAAAACAATAAAAGAGCCGCTGTCGCCCAAGACCAAAAACCATCAACAATTGTATAAAGGTGGCCTATTTTGTGCCACAAAGATATTTTTTTATTTTTCAAAAATCCAAACATTATGTATGGGATTTCATCGCACCCCCACGCCCAGCGTTTTTGTTGTTTATACTGGTTTAAAATTGTCCGCCAGAAATTTTTTGCCATCACAGCATCCATAGAAACCAGATAATAAATAGGGACAACCCGATAATCTCCGTCGTAGTAAAAATACGCGCGCCAGAAAATTCGGGAATCGTCTGACACCACATTTGTGGGATATCCCACCTCAAAAAAAACTTTAGCCGGCGTTGAATGAGAGGAATATGTTGTAAGTTTTTCTGATCTTTCCTGCTGTATCATCTGCCAAAAAGTGTTGGACGTTGAAACAACCCTGGAAAAAGCCGAGGCCGACCAAATATTATTGTTATAAACAGGCACCGGCTGATAGCTGGCTTTTAAGGGATCTGCTTCTGTTAAATAATACCAAGTCAGACAAGAAAAATATTGCGGAAAAACCCTTGTATCAATATCAAAAGTTGAAACTAAAATATTTTCATAGGGTATCGCTAATTTATCAATAATTTTTTCTTTTACTTCTCTGCCCGCATATGCCGTGTTAGAGCCCTTGCCGCTTATTTCCCCTTCTATTCCGTCGGGATGCACCGAAACTAAAAATTTATAAAATTTCGCCGAGTATCCATCGGCGATGGCTTTTGCCTGGTCTATAAAAAACTGCCCCGCCCTTTCTTCTATGGCTAAAACCACAATCATTTTTTCCTTAGGATAGTCTGACCTTATCAAAGTTTTTATGCTTTCTTCAATAATTCCTTTAGATTCTTTGTAAGTCGGCAAAATAATTACATGATAAATATTTTTCCAGTCCTTGCCTCTTGCTTTCTTCAATTCCTTCAGCCAGTCTTTTTTCATATTTTTTTTAACCCTGAAATATCCCACTATCTGATGTAAAGAAAAATAAAATACCCTAAAAAGATAATAGAAACAAAAACATATAATAAAAACCGCGACCCACGAAGGAAATAACCAGGAAAAAATCAGCACACCAAAAAGTGTGCCTAAACTCATAAATGCAGGAATCATTTCAAAAAATCTGTATAATATTTTGTCTCCAGGGTTTTTCAAGTCTGATGCTCTTGAAATATCCAGATAATCTTTTTTCTCCATGTGGCCCTAACCGGATTTGAACCGGTGTTTTATGCTTGAAAAGCACGCGTCCTAGACCAGGCTAGACGATAGGGCCTTTTACCTTTGTACTGTACATCAAAAATTGAAATAATTCAAGTTTTCGTGTATAAATAGATTATGAAAATTTTGGCCATCGAAACATCTTGCGACGACACGGGAATTGCAATTTTAGACGTTTCTAAAAATGGTGCTTTTGACGTGCTTGCAAATATTGTCTCCTCCCAAACAGCTCTTGGTAAAAAATACGGCGGAGTTTTCCCTGCAATGGCAAAACGCGAACACCAAAAAAATTTGGTGCCGACTTTGATCTCAGCTCTCAAAAAATCTGGCTTAGTAAAAAAACCCGACAAAAGCCCCGAAGGGCATTTTGACGGGCCCGCCATAATCTCGCCGAGAGCGAGTTTGGGCGGGATACTGGAAAGAGAACCGGAATTAAAAAAAAATTTAGTCAGCTTTCTAAAAAAATACGGAAAACCCGACGTTGATTTGATTTCTGTAACAAACGGTCCCGGATTGGAACCGTGCTTATGGGTTGGAGTTAATTTTGCCAAAGCAATTTCTTCTTTTTGGAATATTCCGGTTGTAGCGGTAAATCATATTGAATCGCACATTTTGGTTAATCTTTTAGAGAGTCCGGGTATGAAATTTCCTGCAATTGCTTTAGTTGTAAGTGGAGGGCATACTCAAATTATTTTAGTGAAAAAACCCTTCGGCGCGGCTCAGGGCAAGTCGGGAAATTATGAAATTCTGGGCGAGACCAGAGATGACGCAGCCGGAGAATGTTTTGATAAGTGTGCAAAAATTTTAGGTCTTGGATACCCCGGAGGCCCCGTAATTTCAAAGTTAGCCGCGAAAGCCCGGCTTTCGTGCGAAAGCCGGGCTTTCGCAAAATTGCCGAGGCCGATGATCGGAACAAAAGATTATGATTTTAGTTTTTCTGGTTTAAAAACAGCTGTTTTGTATGCCGACAGAAAAATTAAAAATAAAACTAAAAAGTATAAGCAAGAAATGGCGGCCGACATACAGCAGGCGATAATTGATGTTTTAATTAAAAAAACAATGAAAGCCGTAAAAGATTTCAAAGCAAAATCATTAATTTTAGGTGGCGGAGTTTCAGCCAATAAAGAGTTAAGAAATCAAATGCAAAAAAAATTAGCAAAGGAATTACCTAATGCTAAATTTTTGGTTCCGTCTCCGCATTTATCAACCGACAATGCTTTAATGACCGCAATAACTGGTTTTTATCACCTACCTACCGGCAGGCAGGCAAAAAAAATGGCCTGGAAAAAAATCCAAGCCGACGGCAATTTACGAATAGAATAGAAAATGATAAGATAAACAAATTATAATCATGGAATTACCAACAGCTTACAACGCAAAAGAGGTTGAAGATAAAATTTACCAGCTTTGGGAAAAAAGCGGTTTTTTTAATCCTGATAAACTCCCTCCTCGCCACAAAAAACCCTACTCGATTGTAATTCCCCCGCCGAATGTTACGGGTGACCTTCATATCGGACACGCGCTAAATGCAACCATACAGGATATTTTAATCAGAAGGAAAAGAATGCAGGGATTTAAAACTTTGTGGCTTCCAGGAACCGACCACGCAGGAATTGCTACTCAAAACGTTGTTGAAAAAAAATTGAGAAAAGAAGGAAAATCCAGATTTGATTTGGGAAAAGAAGAATTTATAAAAGAAGTCTGGAAATGGAAAGAAGAAAAAGGAAACACGATTTTAAACCAGTTTAAAAAAATCGGCTCTTCGTGCGATTGGTCCCGCACAAGATTTACTATGGACGAAGGCTACACAAAAGCAGTGCGGGTTGCATTTTTGAATTATTATAGAAAGGGCTGGATATACAAAGGAAAAAGAATTGTTAATTGGTGCAGAAGGTGCGCCACATCTTTGTCGGATTTGGAACTTGAATATAAAGAAGAAAAAGGAAATTTGTGGTTTATAAAATATCCCCTTCGACAGGGCTCAGGGCAAGCTCAGGGCGGATTTATAACAGTTGCCACAACAAGGCCGGAAACAATGCTTGGCGACACTGCGGTGGCGGTAAATCCAAAAGATGAAAGATTTAAAAAATTGGTTGGAAAAACAGCGACTCTGCCGCTGGTAAATAAAGAAATTCCAATTATTTCTGATATTTTGGTTGACTCTGATTTTGGAACAGGGGCAGTAAAAGTTACTCCAGCCCACGACACAACAGACGAAGCGATTAGCCAGCGCCATAAATTAGAAACCATACAAGTTATCGACGAAAGAGGAAAAATAATAAATGCTCCCGAGAAATATAACGGGCTAAAAATAGAAGAGGCGAGACAACTAATTGTTGAAGATTTAAAAAATTTAAATCTTATAGAAAAAATTGAGGACTATGTCCACCAGATTCCAAAGTGCTACCGATGCAACACAACTGTTGAATTAATCCCCTCTTTGCAGTGGTTTTTAAAAATGTCCGAACTCGCAAAGCTTGCCGGAAAACCGGTTAAATCGGGAAAAATAAAATTCCATCCTAAAAATTTTGAAAAACCGTATTTTGACTGGCTAAAAAACATAAAAGACTGGTGTATCTCCCGCCAAATCTGGTGGGGGCACAAAATTCCTATCGACGGAGAGGATGGTGTTTTAGACACTTGGTTTTCTTCCGCTTTGTGGCCGTTTGCAACTTTGGGCTGGCCGGACAAGACGAAGGATTTAAAAACTTTTTATCCGACATCTGTTTTATCAACTGCAAGAGATATCATAAATTTGTGGGTAGCCAGAATGATTTTTTCCGGAATGGAATTTATGGAAAAAATCCCGTTTAAAGATGTTTATATACACGCCACTGTTTTAACCCGCGACGGACAAAGGATGTCAAAATCGTTGGGAACCGGAATCGACCCGTTAAAATTAGTTAACGAATTTGGAGCTGATGCAACGAGATTCGGAATAGCTTACCAGGTTATGGGAAATCAGGATATGAAATTTGTTACAGATAATATTTTAATGGGAAAAAAGTTTTGCAATAAAATTTGGAATGCCACAAGGTTTATACTTTTGCAAAATCCAAATTCCGAAATCATAATTTCTAATAAGTCACCCGCAGGTAAAACTTCTGCCGACAAAAAAATCTTAAGCCAACTCAAAAAAACAATAAAATCCGTCGACAAAGACATAGATTTTTTCAGCTTCGGAAAAGCCTGCCATACTTTATATGATTTTTTCTGGCATGATTTCTGCGATGTATATATTGAAGAATCAAAAAAACAAAATGACGCAAATACTCAAAAAATACTCTCTTTTGTATTAATGAATTCTCTGAAACTTTTACATCCGTTTATGCCTTTTATAACTGAAGAAATTTATCAGCAACTTCCCATAAAAAATAAAAAAGAGTGTATAATGATAGAAGATTGGCCAAATTAAAAAATGGACTACAACATAATAATTTATATCATTTTTGGCGTGTTGCCCAGTTTGACTTGGCTTTTTTATTATCTCAGGAAAGATTTGCATCCCGAGCCTAAGGGGATGATTTTAAAGATATTTTTGTGGGGCGCGCTGATAACTATACCCGTATTTTTTATACAAATAGGCTCTTCTTTTTTACTGGATAAAATTGATATAAATTCTACGGTAAAAAATATCATATATTGGTTTTTGATAATAGCCCTTTCAGAAGAATTCTTTAAATATCTTGTTGTGAGAATAAAGGTGCTTAACAATCCCAATTTGGACGAACCGTTGGACATAATGCTTTATATGGTGATTGCCGCCTTGGGGTTTGCCGCATTAGAAAACATTCTTTATCTCTTTCCTCCAGTGGGACAAATGTCTTTTAATGAGCTGATAGATAGGACGCTAATTATAGACTTTATAAGATTTATAGGCGCAACATTCCTACACACTTTATGCTCGGCAGTTATCGGATATGCCGTAGCCATATCTTTATGCGACCAAAAAAACAGGTGGCTGGAAGCGGGTTTGGGCATATTAATAGCTGTGCTCTTGCATGGACTCTATGATTTTTCTATAATGACATTAGATGGGTATATAAAATTTGTTATTCCCGTTATTGTTATATTATTACTTGCCTTTCTCGTTTTCTCTGGTTTCGATAAACTAAAAAAAATGAAGGGCTTATGCAAAATTAATTAATCAAATTAAATTATTATGGCAAAAAAAATAAAATCAGACATCCCATCGGATACCGTAGAAGAAAAAACCAAGAGCATCCAGCCGGCAAAAGAAATATTTGACCAGGACGGAGAGCTGGTGGTCGATGTTTATGAAACGAATGAAGATTTTGTTGTCTTAGCGGCAATTGCGGGTATCCAAATAAAAGACTTAGATATCTCGCTGGAAAAAGATATGATGATTATAAAGGGCGACCGATGCGATCCTCAACTGCACTCTGAAAAAAGATACTTTTACCAGGAATGTTATTGGGGCCCGTTTTCCAGAAAAATTGTTTTGCCGGAAAACATTGATATAGACAAAGCAGACGCGCAAATTGACAAAGGAATTTTAACTGTAAAAATTCCCAAAAACGAACTGGGTAGCGGAAAAATCGATGTAAAAATTTCCTAAAATAAAAAGAGCCGGCTCAAAACCGGTTCTTTTTTTATCTTTGCCGCGTCGTTAAAATCGACGGCCGTCGATTTTAACGACACAAACCTCTTGTTATGAAAAAACTGAATAAAAACTCTTTAATTAAAAAAGCGCTGGAATATCTAGAAAATAAATCGAAAGATCTATTAGATTTAAGCGTTGATTTAGTATTCAATCCTGAAAAAATAGTAGGCGGCCTTTATCAATACAGGGGGCATTCATTTCCTAAAAATATCAGAAGCTTAGGGCGGAGTTCCTATTTTTCGGAAAAAAATAATAAATTATACCTCACAACAAAAGGCAGGATAGAAATTATAAAAAACGTCGTAAAAACAAAAAAGAACAAAGAAAAATGGGCGGGCAAATGGATATCAATAATTTTTGACATACCGGAAGCAAACCGGCGGGAAAGAAATTTCTTAAGAAAAGAACTGAGATGGCTTGGACTGAAAGAGCTTCAACACAGTATTTGGGTCACCCCATATGATATAAAAAATGAATTGTCGGCGCTGATGGAGTTGTGGCACAAAGATTTTAGGGGAGACATAAAACTTTTGGAAATAGGAAAAATAATCGAAGACAAAAGTATAAAAAAATTATTTAATTTATAATTTTTCTTCTGTTCTTAAAATAGACGGCCGTCGATTTTAAGAACAGAGAGCTTTTTGAGAGGAAAAAAATTATAAAAAATTATCTCAAATGAAAAACCGTCCGCGATTAAAATCGGAACGGTTTTTTGTTTTAATTTGTGCCGGCGGTGGGACTCGAACCCACAACTCTTGCGAGATTAGTTCCTAAGACTAACGCGTATTCCAATTCCGCCACGCCGGCTCGATTACTTTCTAATTATACGCAGAAGACATTGAGTTGTCAAAACTATTGACACGGTTGACCATATATGATATAATGTAGGCAACATAGAAAGCCCTTTGAAATTGAACAGTTGCTATATTCTGGCGCAAGCGCGTCGGACAACTGTTTTCATCGGGCTTAAACGAAAAGAAGGAGAGCACTATGATTAGGATTCTAGCAACAACGGTGGCTTTGATTCTGCTCGGAGGGTGCAACCACCCGTTCGAGCAAGCACAAAGCCTTGAGTTTTACCCAGTTTTCAACATAACGGTTGATAACGGGAACGAGTTGGTCCAGCAGCAAAGCTGGACCAGGACTGCCGATTCCCGAGAAAGTCGGAGAGACGCCGAGCTAAGGGAAAGGACGGAAAGACTGCGAGAAGAAATCGCAACCGGCAGGCAGAATGACACGCCGACGGAATCGGCGTACGACAAGCAGTCACTGGAGGCCCTTAGGTCCTCCAGTGACGAGGACAGGATAATTCATGTGCGGGTAGGTAGACCCGCGATTATCCACGCACAAGACGAATACAGTAGATAACCCCCAGAACGAAAAGGAGAAGTACCATGGCAAAGATTGTGATAAGGCAACGGCCCAACTCCAATGTGAGAGCTGGTACGACTGGCGGAACCGGCACAACCGGTGGCACAGCCGGTGGCGGTGGTAGCGACACAAAAAAGGCCGCCAAGAAGGTCGTCAAAAAAACCACCACGACTGGCGGAACCGGAGCCGGTGGCGCCGGTCGCGCGACGGCCGTGGCTCCCGCCAACAGAGCGTGGCTGGGATGGCTGATAGCAGGCATCTTGATCATCGCACTGGCGGTAGGCCTAACGGTAGCGTCCTTCTTTTTTGGACGCGAAAGCGGAAAAATCGCGGAGCAGGCAACTCCAACGACGACTGGAACCGTCGCATCGGCGGAAAAGTCCACCACACCGGCGGACAAATCCACGCCGGCACCAGTCAAGGATGGGGCGACGACACCTGCACCTGCAGTCGAACCGACGACAAGCATCTTAAAGTCCATTGGCATAAGTAATGCCAAAGACGTGGACATTGAGATACTGACCGGCAAGCCGGCAGTTCTCCGAGCGCTTACCGAAGCCAGACAGACTAGAGGCATATTCACTTCAATCCCTAGGCTGGAACGGCAGTTGTCGGAGGCCCAAGAGGCTTACGACAATGCAGCCAAAAACCTGGACACAATGTCCATGGTCCTCAAGAAAAAAAACAGAGTGTCGACTGACACTCTGCGCTCCCTTGAGGGACTTCGGCGCATCGAGAGAGATGCTAAGCAAAGGCTCAACGAGGCAAAAGATCGCCTTGCTGAGGCCCGCGCCGAGCAAAAGTGGCGTTAATAACGCCACGCACATACAAGCGCCTTCGGATCATTCGCGAGAATGACCGAAGGCGCTTTTTCATTTACAAAAAAACAGCCCCGCCATTGCGGAGCCATTCTTTAATTTAAAAATTATTTATTATATGCCAAAAAGTCCGCCTAGAAAAAAAGTCCGTTCACAAACTCATAAGCACCGGCAGCTAAAATTAGAATAACAACACCTATAATAACAGCAACTAAACCTTCTTTTGCCGCTGCCATTTTTGAGGGATTGGCGCTGGCAGATACATATACAAAACCCACAATGACGAAACCGATTGTTGCCAAAGGAATACCCAGCAAGAGGAGATTACTCTTAAGTTTTCCAGCCATGTCTCCCAAACTCGTGGCAGCGGCTACAGCTGGCAAAACCAAAACTGCGCCAGATAGAATTGAAATTAATGTTTTTTTATTCACTATTTAGAAGTCTGTCTTTATATGATAATTAAAATAATCAATTTCAGACAGCTGTATTATTGTATAAATCCGCGCCTAAACGATGCCAAAAAAATTTGAAAAAAAATTATTTATTGTTTATATTTCCAGAGCCTACATTGGCGTTTATCTCATTCCCTCGGGCAGTGGCTTGCGCCCGAGCAGCATCTGCTTCTCCCCCTTCACCAGCAAACACCCCATTATAGGGGTCAAGACCATTATGTAGTATAGCTATAGCTTCATTATATTCGCGCCAAACAGCAGCTGTATCCTTGGCTACAGGCAAGCCCCTTGCTATTTCCCACTGCGCCACCGTCCCCACTATATCATTATCAACCTTACGATCATTATTAAGGCCACCACCGTCGCCACCGGAGGTTCCGCTTTTGCAACTCTCAGCAGGCAAACCAAATAAAGCGGCAATAAATGTGCAAGCTTGAGAAGCCAATATTATCAGTATTGTTCCTATTATGGCGGCAATTAAAGCTTTCTTGGCTAACGCCATTCTCTCGGGGCTTGCTGACGCAGAAATATATAAAAAGCCCGCTATAATAAAACCTACTGCAACAAGAGGGGTGCCTATAGGAACAACCGCATCTGTAATTTTTCCTATTATACCCATAAGCGTTGCCGCCTGCGCCAAAGTCGGCAGGAGCAATACGCTAAACAGTATTAAAAGTAATATTTTTTTGTTCACCCCGTTAGAGGTTGTCTTTATGTGACCGAAATAGTCAATTTCAGACAGCTGTATTATTGCACTGTGAAATCCCGTCTGGTCGGCGCAGAAAAATTTTAATAAAATTTTTCTGACAGAGACCTCTAACGGGGTTCATTTATTTAAATTATTGGCAGTCGGCGCTTGTGGTGCAAGACCCCATTCCATTTGCACATTGCCCCGCACTGCACGTTGATGACGAGCCTTGCGAGCCTTGCGAGTTTTGCGAGTTTGATGAGCCCGAGCCCGATGACAAACCGAAAGCTCCTCCAACTAATCCGACTGCTCCGTTGGCAACAATAATTATTACTGTGCCTATGACAGCAGCCAATAATCCTGTTCTCGCAGATTTTAATCTTTCCGGAGCTCCCAGGGCAGACAAAAAAAGAACTCCTGTTACAACCCACATAACAACCACTACTCCCGTTGCAACTTCAAGCGCTGTTTTTGCGGCGGCCTTAGCCATGTCGCCGAGCGTTACCGCCTGTGCCAAAATTGGCAGGAGCAATACGCCAAATAGTATTAAAAGTAATATTTTTTTTCTCACCCCGTTAGAGGCTTGTCTTTATATGACTCAAATAGTCAATTTCAGACAGCTACTTTATATTAGGAAATCCCACCAGTGCCACAAGGCCTCTAACGGGGTTCATAATAATTTAAAATACTTGTGAACTTTTTTTTATTGTTATTGTAAATTTCGCGCTTCTTACGAACCCGACGACAAAATGTTTGACACTATCGCAATTATTGAAAACGCAAGTATACCCACGACTACTCCCGCCACCCCCCAGTAAAGGGCTGATCTTGCCTGTTTAATTTTTTCCGGCTCTCCGTTGGCAGTCAAAAATAAAACACCTGCTATCAAAAAACAAATTACGGTAACTCCTCCAAAAACTAATCCAGCCGCTAATTCTATGCTATGTATCAAAGGTGTAAGGTCGGTAATGCATGGCCCGCTTACAGGACACGATTTTACTTGCGCTGAAATTATCAGGGGTGAAATCAAAAATCCCGACAGAATCAAAAATAATTTTTTTTTATCCATGTTTTTTCTGTGTCAGTCTTCGCCCCGCCGTTCCTATGAGAGAACCCGACGGGACAAAGAGTAAAAACGAACCTATCTATTTTATTACACTTCCCACCACTGCAATTATCGAGAAGGCAAGAATTCCAACCACCACGCCTGCTATTCCCCACATAAAAGCTGACCTTGCTTTCTGGACTTTTTCCGGCTCTCCTCCTGCTGTTAAAAAATAGACACCGGCAATTATAAACATAATCACGGCAATTGCTCCAAATATTAATCCTGCTGCGTTCTCAAGGGCGTGAATTATTTGCTGAAGGCTGCCAACTGAAGTTCCTGGCCCCCCAGGAGCATTTGGCTCCATCTGGGCCAACGCCATAACCGGTAAAAGCATGGCGCCAAGCGAAGCTAAAGTTAATTTGATTTTTTTCATTTTATTTCTAAAATTAATTTTTAAGTTTTAAAATTTTTTTACAAGCAATCGACCTTTAAAAAATTTATTTTGTAATTTTTGTTATAAAATCGACTATCGCTTTGGCTGACAGCCCCACAATAATGCCGATTACGGCATACACCAAAGCTTTTTTAGCCGTTTCTACTCTCCCCGGATTTCCGGCCGAAGTGAGATAAAGCACGCCCGCAACTACAACCATCACGCCACCCACAGCTGCTATAAGCGCCCCAACAGCAGTAGCAATTCCTCCCAAAAGAGCAGAGAAATCTTTACCGCCCAACGGGTCTGTAAGTTGTCCAAAAACTAATGGCACTAAACAAAACAAACCAACGAATATGACCGAGTATATTATTTTTTTATTCACCCCGTTAGAGGTCTGTCTTTATGTGGTCAAAAAACCAACTTCAGACAGATTATTTATTATCAATAAATCCCGTTTAGTCAACAAAGAAAAATTTTACCCCGTTAGAAAGCCTTTTAATTTGTGGCTCTGTTTTAGAAAGGGTGATTAGGTCTAATCCTTGCCCTTTCTAACGAGGTTTATAAAATTTTTCTACCAAAGACCTCTAACGGGGTTCATTGTAATTATTGTACAACATTATAAAAAATATATACAATGTTGAGCCCTGTGGATAAACTTGCCCTGAGCCAGTCGAAGGGTTAATCTTTTAAGCAAACTCCCGAAGCAACTTTGTCTCCTTCCTCTAATCTCATTATTCTGACTCCTTGTGTTGCCCGCCCCAGTAAAGAAATTGATTTTACGCTGGTTCTTATAACCTGCCCTTTTCTGGAAATAACAATTAAATCTTCTTCGTCTGCAACGTCTTCTAAAATAGAGGACATCACAATGGGCCCCGTTTTGCTTGTAATTTTAGCTGCTTTAATTCCTGACCCGCCCCTTCCTTGGGTTTTATACTGAGAAATTTCCGTTCTCTTTCCATAACCATTTTCCATAACTATCAATAAATACTGCTTAGCCGGCTTTTGAGTTTTTAGATCTATCGGAGGGTTTTTTTCAATTACATCCATGCCAATAACTTCGTCACCACTTTTCAGGCGTAAACCCTTTACTCCGGCAGCTCCGCGCCCCATGGGCCTTATATCTTTTTCTTTAAATCTTATCGAGATTCCATTTTTAGTTGCCAGGATTATATCATCTTCGCCGGTTGTTTTGACAACTTTTTTCAACGAATCTCCTTTCTCTAATTTTATAGCTATAATTCCTGATTTCCTTACATTTTCAAATTCTTCTAACGCAGTCTTTTTTATTCTGCCATTTTTTGTAACCATCACCAGGTATTTATCGCCGTTTTTTCCCTCGCCCGCGGGGTACCCTCCGGGTCCTTTAACGGAGGCAGGCATTGGAATTAACGACAAAACCTTTTCTTCAGTTGAAAGTTCCAAAAAGTTTAAGATGCCCCTGCCCCTCGCAACCCTTGTTCCTTCCGGAATTTCATAAACCTGCGTCTGGAAAACTTTTCCGGAATCTGTAAAAAACACCAAATTGTCGTGCGTTGAAGCGCACAAAAAATGCTCAACAATATCGTCTTGCATTGTTTTCATTCCCATAATTCCTTTTCCTCCGCGTTTCTGAATTTTATATGTGGCCGGATTTATTCTCTTTATATATCCTCCGGTAGTTAAAGTTACAATTGTTTCTTCCAAAGGAACCAAATCAACTTCTGTAATTTCTCCCAATTTTCCTTTTACAACTTTTGTTCTTCTTTTATCCCCAAATTTTTCTTTTAATTCCACAAATTCTTTTTTAAGAATCGCTTTCAATTTTTCCGGGCTCTTTAAAATCGCCATTAATTCTTTGATCAATTCCAAAATCGCTTTGAGTTCGTCCTCAATTTTTTGTCTTTCTAAACCAGCCAATGTTTGCAACCTCATTTCCAAAATAGCAACCGCCTGCTTTTCAGACAATTTGAATTTTTTCATCAAATTAAGCCTAGCCTCATCTTTGTCTGCAGATTTTTTGATTGTTTTGATTACCTCGTCAATATTTTTCAGGGCAATCATTAATCCCTCTAAAATATGGGCTCTTTCTTTTGCCTTCTCTAAATCAAATTTTATTTTTCGGGTAACAACTTCTTCTCTGTGCTTGATAAAATATTTTAAAACATCCGACAAAGACAAAATTTCCGGCTGAATTCCGTCAACTAAAGCCAGCAAATTCAAATGGAAAGTTTTTTGCAGATTTGTAAATTTGTATAATCTATTTAAAATTCTTTGCGGCTGAAATCCTTTTTTGACATCAATAACAATTCTCATTCCGTCTCTGTCTGAAAGATCTCTTATATCCCTTATCCCTTCAACCTTTTTTTCTGTAACTAAATTAGCCAAATCCTCAACCAAGGTAGACTTTAAAACCTGATAAGGAATTTCCGTAATTACAATCTGTTCTGACCCGTCTTTCTTTTCTACAACATCTGCTTTTCCGCGCATTAAAATAGAGCCTTTGCCTTGTGAATATGCAGAAATTATTTCTTTCTGGTCATAAATTATTCCGCCTGTCGGAAAATCTGGCCCTTGGATAAATTCAAACAAATCCTCGGTTTCTGCTTTTGGATGGTCTAATAAATGAATTGAAGCGTCTATCACTTCTGTTAAATTGTGCGGAGGGATATTCGTTGCCATACCAACCGCGATTCCCAGTGTTCCGTTTAATAAAAGTTGTGGTAAGGGGGCGGGTAGGACAACCGGCTCTTTGCGTGTCCCATCATAGTTATCAACAAAATTAACCGTGTCCCTATCAATATCTTGGAGCATTAGTTCTCCAATTTTTGTCAGCTTACATTCTGTATACCTCATTGCAGCTGCTCCATCGCCGTCAATTGAACCCCAGTTTCCCTGGCCATTTATCAAAGGATATCTCATATTAAAATCCTGCGCCATTCTTACCATAGACTCGTAAACCGCCACATCTCCATGCGGGTGGTATTTTGCTAGGACATCTCCTGTGACAGCAGCTGATTTTCTGAATTTTCCGCCGGCCGAAAGTCCCAGCTCATTCATAGCATATAAGATTTTCCTGTGAACGGGCTTAAATCCATCCCTTACATCCGGAAGCGCGCGAGCCACAATAACCGACATTGCATAATCAATGTATGATTCTTTCAACTCAGTTACCATTTCCCTTTGAGTCACATTTCCCCTCACGCTATCTCCCTGCTTCCCGTCTTCTTGAGCTTTAGATTTTGCTTTTTTATCTTCTTCGTCTGCCATATTATTTAATCTGCGACGAATCGCTTGGCGTTACGTTTTGTTCAATTTGATTTTCTATACCCTGTAAATTTAAAGATGGCATATCTGATGTATTAATTTGCGGCATTTTAATTTCTCCAATGCCTTCCCCGATTTTTGAAAAACTGTTTATAGCTCCTCTCACCCAAAAAAATCCCATCACAACCGCCAAAACTCCAACAACCGCCCACAAAATAATCTTTTTTTTGCTTTCCGGCAAAGCCCGAAGCCATTCTATGTAATTTTTAATTTTTAATTTGAAATTTGAATTCAATTTTTAATGTTTTAATTTTTAATTTGAAAACGCGCTTTGACTATTTCAAATTTTAATATTTCGAATTGATTTTAAATTGTAAATTTCAAATTTATGGAGCTAACACTACTATTTCCATTCCATCGCTCGGCAGCGTAGATGACTTTACGACAAGCTTATCTATCGGAGTAATAGAAGGTTTCCCCATTGTTTTTAGGAATTTGGAAACATCGTCCAGTTTCATTTTCAATTTAGGAATTGAGTAGTGCATCGGGATTACAATTTTCGGTTCAATCTGGGAAATTATTTTTTGCGCAGTTGAAGAATCAATTGTATATTCTCCGCCGACAGGAATCATCAAAACATCCACTTCGTCAATTTTTTCCAGCTGCTCGTCGGTCAATAATTTTTGCCCTAAATCTCCCAAATGGCAAAATTTTATTTCTTCTGCTTCAATAACATAAATTGTGTTTTGCCCTTTTTCTTTTCCACCTTTATCGTCATGAAAAGCGGGTATTCCTTGTATAAAAACCTCTTTTACTTCGTATTCTCCCGGGCCGTCTATTAAAAACGGAGTTCCTTTGACGCCTTTTACATTATTGTGGTCGTGATGTTGATGCGTAACCAACACAATATCAGCCGAAAGATTCGGAAGTTTTAAACCTGTTTCTTCGTCATACGGGTCAATCACAATATCAGCCGAATGGTCTTTGGAAGTAGAAACTGAAATTTGAAAGCAGGATTGCCCTGCCCAATAAATCTTTGCCATATTTTACTATTTTACTACAAACAACTTCTAACTTCAAGTCCTACCGCGCAGATAAAAATCCGCGTTTTCGCGGATTTTTATTTGATCAAATCGAATCGATTACTTTTCCGGCTTATTTTCTTTTTTGCCCGCTTTCCTTAGTGCGCCAATAAACGGCTTCTTAAGGTGGTCAAATTTTTTCAATTCTTCTTCTGTCGGCTCGGGCGCTACCTCTAATTCCTTTTTAATATCTTCTGGCAAGGGTTCATCTTCTGCGCGTTGTTTTTCTCCCATGTTTTTATTTTATTTAATAATAATTGCTAAATTTTATTTTTATAACCCAGAATAGTCTGGTTTATCGGTAAAAAATCTTTTTCTAACTTCTTCATTTGACATGGAATACAATTTTTTCCAATCGGTAATTTTACTCATATCAATTTTTGACGCAAATTCATAGCCTCGGTAATGCCCCGTCATACTTTCTCTTTCGTCTAAAATTTTCTGACCTGCCTTCATTATTTTTTTCTTCCTGACCTCATCGTCAGTCGCACCATGCTCCTTTGCAAGCTCTCTAACTTTATTTTTTGCAACCTTTAGTAAAGCAATCGTCATTTCCTTTGTCCCGACATCTTGATCAATGGACGGCTCTCCGTTAGCAAAAAAATCGGAAGAACCATCTTCTTTCTTCATTGCTTCATAAAGCAACCTTCTTCCTAAAAAACCAAAAAATTCTTCCGTTAAAGACTCTTTTTTTCTTCTATCGGGCCTAAAATGCGCTCGGTAAAAATGGCTCATTTCTTCACCAACAACGCTACCGTTTAAAACGTCGCCAATTTTTTGCACCAATATAATGTTGGATTTTTTTGTATACCCAGGATTTTCAGTAAAATAATTTATTTCGACACTGGGTAACTCACTTTCTGGAATCAATAAACCATATTTTTCACCAAATAATTTATTAACGCCGCTAATATAGCCTTTTATTTCTTCGGCAAATCCATTTTGCTCTTGTTTTTTATGTTCTAAGTAAAGTTTTCCCAATACCGATCCGGAAGATTGTTTTTCTCCTTGCGCTGACGTTTCTGCTTCTACACTAAAAGATTCTTTCAATCTCTTACGAGTTGCTTCTATCCCTTGCCCCTCAACTAGTCTTAATGATCCCTCAGATGGCAGACTATCTGGATTAAACATATTTTTAATATTTTACAAACTAAAAGAATTATATCTTCGACGATTCTTCGCCAGCATCCATGTCGCCCCTCTGATCCTTTGGCTCTATTCCTATGCTTTTTAATGCATCTTTCTGTTCTTTATGGATTTCGCCATATTTTTCTACTATTCCCCAATATATTTTTCTCACTGCTAATTCTTCTTCTGATAATGGCTTTTGTTTATTCCCGGGCATTCCTTGATTTCTCTCATTTTTTTTATTAGCTCTTGCAAGTATTTTGTTAAACTCTGCTACGCCTCCAAACTCTTCATATGTTTTTTCTTGAAATTTAAGCAACTCCACTTCACGCTTAGCCGCGCGAAGATCTATTGATTCTTGTGTTTCCGACGCTAGTTCTGCCTGCTCGGGCGCCGGAGTTAATTGTTCGTCCTCGCTTGGTCTTGGTGTTTCTCTTATCATATTTTTATATTAACTTAATTATTTTGATTGATTCTTCTTAAATCTCGCGTGGGCTCTGAAGGAGCCATTATATGCATCTACTTGGCGATCAATATTACTTCTTCTGTCATTCTGTCTAGTCCAACCGGCGAGAGGACTTTCGCCTTCATCCTTCTTCCCAAAAAGCCTACGAACCAAACCCACACCACCTATAATTAACCGCAACGGCGTCACTGCAACTTCCGCGGCTACACGACCAACGCCTAAGGCTACACGACCAGCCCTGTGGCCGAAACTTTCTTTCGGTTCCAATGTTTCTTCTTGTACAGCCTGGGTGGGTGCAACTCCCTTATCTGATTTTGCCACATCTTGACGGAATGCCTGCCCTAATTGTTCACGGGCTGTCGCCATTTCTTGTTCCTTCTTTTGTTCTTCAGCGGCTAAAAGTGCGTCCATATCGACTTGGCTTATCTTTTTGTCTCCAACTTCAATATCGTCCTGATCGAGCGTCTGTTGCTCGACATCTTCTTGAGCTGGAGCTAATTCTACGCTTCTTCTTGGCATATTTTTATTATTTTAATTTTATTATCTAATAATACTCCCGCCAAATAAAAAATCAAGCCGATATTTGTAAAAACAATTTTTTGCTTGCCCTGAACCTGTCGAGGAGCAAAAAAAATCCCCGAGCACACATTGCTGTATGCGCGGGGATATACTACTTCTCGCCGAAGCGAGAACTACTTCTTGCGGCTGATGAAAGTCGCTTCTTCGGGCAACTCCACCGCGTTCTTGCCACCATTGCGTGCCAGGGCATTCATAAAAACTCCCTGGTCGAACATCGCCGCAACGTCCATGGGCGTTTGCCCGTTGAAGTTGCGGATGTTGATGTCCACCGCACCCTTAAGCGCGTCGCAGAACTGCGTGCCACTCCGAGAAAAAGCAACCACTATGTGCAACGCAGTGTTGCCAAGTGGAGTTCTGCTGGTGGGCAATGGACATCGCCTTAAGAGCAGTTTGCCCACTGAATTCCAGCCGTTGGCGATCGCGACGTCGAACAAACACAGATGCTTGTTAACACGACGAATCTCGCCACGATTCAGCTTACCCAGGATCTCCATCATGGCGATTTGGTCGTCTTGAAGCTCGGCTTCTTCCGCGGCCGCAAGCATGCGTGCGAAGAAATGTCCGCGGAACTGCGTGTATACCGCATGAACCGCGCAGACCGCCAAGGCCAAGCCGAGCAGGATGTGGCCGTAGACAAAACATCCTATAGCCATACCGCCCATGACCCACCCAGCCGCCATGTACCACCGCATTCTGAAATTCTTCATGATTCTTCCCTTTCCTGTTTTCCAAGTTTCCATATTCCGTTGTAAAGGACAAAGAAACACTCTTCGCCTTCTTTATCTGACTATATTAATTATAGCACCATTATACATACTTGTCAATAGTTGCACTATTTTTAAACTTAGTGTATATTTAATCCATTAATCATTTAACACTGCTGGCCCTCCTTCGCTAAAGCTACGGACGGGCAAGCCTGCAGCAGTATTCTCTCTTTTTGAGGGAAGAGACAAATAAACGGGTAATTTTTTTATTATGTTAAAAGATACAATCAAAAAATTAACAGACGACCCAAAGGGTGCCCCGAATCCGCTTTCAATTGGAGCTACCATCGAAGGAAAAGTTGTTGCAAAAGACAGGTCTTCACTTTATATTGATTTGGGAATTCTTGGAACCGGCATAATTTTTGGCAGGGAGTTTTACGCTGTAAAAGAGGTCATAAAAAACCTTGAAGTCGGAGACAAGGTTTATGCAAAAATAGTTGAATTGGAAAACGATGAAGGATACAGAGAGCTTTCTTTAAGAGATGCCACAAAAGAAATCAGCTGGCAGAGATTAAGGGAATTAAAAGATTCCGGCCAGGTTTTAAGCGTAAGGATAACCGGCGTAAATAAAGGTGGGCTTTTAACGGCCTTAGACGGGATACAAGCATTTTTACCTGTTTCGCAATTAGCTCCAGAGCACTATCCCCGCGTAGCTGATGCCGACAAACAGAAAATTTTGAAAGAATTACAAAAGTTCATCGGTAAAAACCTTGAAGTAAAAATTCTTAATTTACTGGCTGAAGAAAACAAATTGATTTTATCTGAAAAGGCAAAATCAGAAGAAAAGACAAAAGAAGTTTTGAAAAACTACAGCAAAGGAGATATTGTTGACGGCCAGATAACCGGCATTGCCGACTTTGGAGCCTTCATAAAATTCCCTGTGGTAGATGGAGAATTAAAAGATGACGGAATTGAAGGGTTGATTCACATTTCCGAACTTGATTGGCAGTTAGTTGAAAATCCCGCTGAAATTGTAAAAGTCGGAGAAAACATTAAAGCCAAGATTATCGACATAAACAATAACCAGGTCTTTCTTTCTTTAAAGGCTTTGAAGCAAAATCCTTGGGAAGAGGTTGAAAAGCAATATAAAAAGGGTGATGTTTTGAAAGGAAAAGTTACCAAGTTTTCAACTTTTGGCGCCTTTGTGGAAGTAATGCCGAAAATCAGGGGGCTTTGCCATATTTCCGAATTTGAATCAAAAGAAAAAATGGAAGAACAGCTGAAAATCGGCGAAACATACGATTTCACGGTTTTGCTTATAGAGCCGAGAGAACACAGGATGAGCTTAAAATTAGTTACTAAAGAATAACACAATTTAACAATAAAAAATCGCGGCTATTAAAAAGGCTGCGTTTTTTTGCAAAAAAAAGGGAGCGTTTGCCGAGAACAAACGCTCCTTAAAACACACACGGGTCTGTCGTTGACTGGCTTTCGATGCCAGTTTCTTTCACGCCACGGCTGTTGCCTCGGCGTCCTTCTTCTTCGCCTTGGTGGCCTTCTTGACCGTCTTCTTGACGACCTTCTTGGCCTTGGTGGTCGGCTCCTCTGGTTCCGGCAGAAGGCCAGCAGACCTCAGCCCTCGGACAACCATACCCGAGAGCAGACCGTTGCTCTTGCCGGCGAAGATGTCCTTGGCGACGAGTTTGGGCTGTCGATCCATAATCTTGCAGACCGCAGCTTCGAACACGCCCATGCCACCATTGCCGACTTCATTCACCACGTCACGGACGAATAGCTGTGACCCTGCGAACTCTATCAGCATTCTGCCACCCTGATGGGTGAACATCTTGCCGGACCGTTTCTTGTCCGGCTCCGTGTGGGGCTGGACGTCCAAGACAAACTTCACCTTCTTGCCGGCCATGGCATCTGCGGCCGTTCCGGTCACCTGGCCTTCCAGCTCCTTTGCCCGCTCCTGGCGGTTCTTCCGAACCGCTGCCTGAGTCCTCTCGCGCAAGCCATGGCAGAGCTTACGGAACCCGAGGATGTCCTTGCGGACAAGTGGCAAACCCTCCGGGAAGTAGTAACTGACGCCATAAATGGTCGCGGGCTTCTTACCTCCCGCGAACTTGACCATGCCACCCGGCAGATCAGCGTGCGGATCCGGGCTCACCAAATCCAACACGCGCTGTCGGACCATCCAATCGAACATGTCGCGACATGCGTCATGGTCACTGAACGTCCTTGCGAGCTGATGGCGGAAATAGACCAGCACCGCCACGCGCTGAAGGAACCTGTCCGGATTGAACAGACACTCCTTGCTATAGAGATACTTCTCTATGGCAACTATTCCGTCGTAGAGCTGAGCCTGGGTGTCCTGGTCGACAGATTCGTACTCATCGACCGAGGTCATCCCAGTCTCAATCCACTCC
The DNA here is from genome assembly GCA_964404005.1 of uncultured Candidatus Saccharibacteria bacterium. Taxonomy (GTDB): domain Bacteria; phylum Patescibacteriota; class Minisyncoccia; order Minisyncoccales; family Staskawiczbacteraceae; genus XYD1-FULL-39-28. The sequence continues at coordinate 3,834 of CAYOIH010000006.1, read as the reverse complement.
TCCAACTCCTTTGCCTCTTGGGCTCGGGAGGCGTTCTGCTTGGCCAATTGCTTGGCCGAGAGCGCCGCCTTCGGGCGACGCTTGGTCGCCACCTTGGTGACGACCGCTTGGGATATCTGAATACGCCCGGAGCCTTCCACTACTCCGCCACCATCCAGACCGCCCTTAAGATTCTTCTTATCCTTGCCTTGCGCAGCCTTGTCGCTCTGCGCCCGTTTGCCCGCTTTCGCGGGGTGCGTCTTCTTAGTGGTGGCCATTGTGACCACTCCTTCCTTGGGGCTCGCGCCCCGAAAAAAGACCCGTGTGTATTATGTACTGGGTATATTATAGCAAATTAAATATCTTATGTCAAGTCTTTGCAGACAAACAAAGCCATACCTAAAGAGCCGTTGAATTTTGTTTTAAAATGTGTTAAATTAAGATTATTAAAAAACAAAACAATAATGAAAATGAAAATGAACCCATTAATAAAAAACTTCGTGTTTGTAATACTGATATTATTTATTATCGGAGGGATTTTCAGTTTACTTTATTTTCCGGCCACAACTCCAAACGAAATATCTGTGACGCAGTTGGTTTCTGACATAAACAACAATAATGTTAAAAAAATAACTGTTTCCGGCGACTCGCTTGATATTGTTTATAACGACGAAAAAACCGCGACCTCAATGAAAGAATCCGGCACAGGATTTACTGATTTGTTGATAAATCTAGGGGTTAATAAAGAAAGTTTACAAAAAGTTGAAATTTCGCAACAGTTGGCAAAACAGGATTTATGGTCGTGGCTTACTCCACTTTTGGTTTTTGGAATTTTGCCGTTGCTTGTTTTTGGATTCTTTTTCTGGACAATGATAAAACAGGCAAAAACAGGAGCTGTGCAAGTATTTGATTTTACAAAAGCCAAAGCGCGTCTTTTTGGAGCCGAAGGGCACGGAAAAGAAAAAATAAGTTTTAAAGATGTTGCAGGATTAAAAGAAGCAAAAGAAGAGCTGGTTGAAATTGTGGACTTTTTAAAATTTCCAAAAAAATATCTGGCAATGGGAGCTAAAATACCTAGGGGCGTTTTGCTTGTTGGAGCCGCGGGCGTTGGAAAAACTTTACTGGCAAGAGCCGTTGCAGGAGAAGCGAACGTGCCATTTATGTCTGTTTCGGGTTCTGAATTTGTGGAAATGTTTGTGGGCGTAGGTTCTGCCCGAGTTAGAGATTTGTTTGCAACTGCAAAGAAAGCCGCTCCCTCAATAATTTTTATTGACGAATTGGACGCAATCGGACGCCACAGAGGAGCCGGAATTGGCGGAGGACATGACGAAAGAGAGCAGACATTAAACCAGATATTAGTTGAAATGGACGGGTTTGAAAAAGAAACCGGAGTTATAATTTTAGCTGCCACAAACAGGCCGGATATTTTAGACCCTGCGCTTTTAAGGCCCGGAAGATTTGACAGAAAAATTGTTTTGGATCCGCCGGATGTTCATGACAGAGAAGAAATTTTAAAAATCCATTCAAAAGATAAGCCGTTAAATGGAAATGTTAATTTTAAGGAGGTGGCTGAAAGAACACCGGGATTCACCGGAGCTGATTTGGCCAATGTTGCCAACGAAGCCGCTTTATTGGCTGCAAGGCAAAACAAAACACAAGTTGACCAAAGAGAATTTTTGGAGGCCATTGAAAAAGTTTTACTGGGGCCTGAAAGAAAATCGCACATTTTATCCAAAAAAGAAAAAGAAATTGCAGCCTATCACGAAGCGGGCCACGCTTTAGTTTCCACTTTTATGCCCGACACCGAGCCCATAAGAAAAATATCAATCATTGCCAGAGGAATGGCCGCAGGATACACTTTACAGGTGGCGTCAGAAGAAAGAAAAATGAAAACCAAAACCGGATTTTTATCTGAGATTTCCACTTTTCTTGGAGGATATTGCGCTGAAAGAATAAAGTTTGGGGAAATGACAACTGGTGCTTCAAACGATTTAAGCCGGGCTTCGGAGATGGCAAGAAAACTGGTAAAAGAATATGGAATGTCGTCTTTGGGCCCAATTTCGTTTGGCGAAAAAGAAGAGCTGGTATTTTTGGGAAAGGAAATTTCCGAACAAAGAAATTACTCTGAAAAAATTGCGGAAAGAATTGACGAAGAAGTTGATATAATTATAAAAGGAGCGCAAAAACAAGCAGAGATAGTTTTATTAAAACACAAAGATTTGCTGGACAAAGTAGGAAAGGCCTTAATTGAAAAGGAAACAATAGAACGCGAAGAATTTGAAAAATTAATAAAAAGCAAAAAATAAAAATAGATGCGGTCCTGTAGCTCAGTGGTAGAGCACCGCCCTTATAAGACGGCCGTCGCAGGTTCGATCCCTGCCAGGACCACAAAATTGAAAATAAATAATACGGGCGGTTAGCTCAGTTGGTAGAGCATATACTTGACGTGTATAGGGTCATAGGTTCGAGTCCTATACCGCCCACACCATACCTATGAATATAAAAATAATTTACGAAGATAAAGATTTATTAGTTGTTGGTAAGCCGGCAGGTATGGTAGTTTTTCCGGAGGGACAAACCACAAAAAATACTTTAATCGATGCTTTGATCGAGAAGTATCCAGAGCTAAAAAGTGTTGGCGAGGTGCCAAGATACGGAATTGTGCATAGGTTAGACAAAGACACTTCCGGGGTTTTATTGGTGGCAAAAAGCACAGAGGCCTTGATTTTTTTGCAAAAACAGTTTAAAAATAGAGAGGTAGAGAAAAAATACGTTTGCCTGGTTGAAGGCATTGTGGAGAATGATTCCGGGACAATTGAAACCTTGATCGCCAGGGCAAAAGGAGACCCAAGAAAACAAAGGGCATACTCTCCGATAAACGCACCCAAGTCGGCCAAAGAAGCAATTACAGAATACAAAGTTATCGGAAGATATACAGATAGCCCCGCAAAATTCGCTGACGCTCATCGCGGGGCGACCAAAGTAAACGAATTTACTTTGGTCGAAGTCCAGATAAAAACAGGAAGACGCCACCAAATAAGGTGTCATTTTTCTTATTTACAGCACCCTATCGCAGGAGACAAATTATACAGCTTTAAGAATTCTAAAATTCCTGACGGCCTGACAAGACAATTTCTGCACGCTCAAAAACTTAAAATCCAATTACCAAACGGAAAAACTAAAAAATTTGTTTCGGAACTGCCAGAGGAGTTACAACAAATAATTAATAAACTAGCGAGGTAATAAGTTTTTTGCAGGCCAATATGTAATATTTAGCCGAAGAAAAATTTGTTGCCGAGCGACAAATATGACAACACTATTAGAAAAATTTAATAAAGAACAGTTGAAAACTTTACCGGAGTTAATGCCGGGTGATACAATTAAAGTACACCAAAAGATAAAAGACGGAGACCCTTCGACAGGCTCAGGGCAGGTCAAAGAAAGAATACAGATATTTGAGGGTGTAATTATTGCCAAAAAACACGGCGTGGGTATTTCGGCGACAATAACCGTAAGGAAAGTTGTTGATGGAATCGGAGTTGAAAAAGTTTTTCCAATGCATTCAACTTCCATAGATAAAATAGAAGTTTTAAGTCATGGAAAAGTAAGAAGAGCAAAACTTTATTACTTAAAAAAAGCCAAGGGCAAAAAAGCTAGATTAAAAAGAAAAGAATTTGCATCAGTTATAGCTCCCGAAGCCGCCTCTGACGAGGCGAGCCTCGCCCCAGAAGGGCGGGAACCGGCCGAAGAGCCAACACCGGAGACACTAGCTGAAAATATCGCACAGAGTTAAAGAATCAGCGCGGGTGGCGAAATGGCAGACGCACTACCTTGAGGTGGTAGCGCCGCAAGGCA
>CAYOIH010000005.1:0-28877 GCA_964404005.1 uncultured Candidatus Saccharibacteria bacterium | reverse complement strand
GGCAAAAAATCAATTAATAGACTGTAAACTATGTTCAGTGGCTTGAACAATAAAAAACCTCCCACACTTGGCGAGAGGTTATACAAACTTGCAGATTATTTCCGCTTTCCGGCAAAAAATAATCCCATTGTTAGCAGAAGCAGAGACGATGGTTCGGGAACAGAAACCATTGTGAAATCAGTAACATCGACGCTGGCATTAACGTCGCCATAGTTATTAAGCGCCACGCTAAGAATGTGGTAGCCTGCGTCAAGGTCGCTAATATCAATATCTGTGGTAAAAGCGTCCGTGCCGGCAAGGTCGCCGGTGATAACAAATCTAAGTTCGTCATCAACCCACAAGGTGAGCTGATCGCCGTCTCCAGCATTTAAAAACTGATAAGTAAATTCAATTGCCGTGTCGTCGATACCCTTTACAAAACTGCTATGCCAATATGCCGGGCTATGCTCAGTTAAGCGCATGCCACTTGGTATTGCGGTGACCAAACCCTGGGTTAGCAATGTGGACATATCCAAACGCAACCATTTTTCCACCGGACTCAACTTGGCGCCCGTATCCTTTAGGTTATATTCTTTTGAGTTGTCAAAACTTCCATTGGGATTTTGCCAGTCCTGCTCATAGCTTGAAGACAGGTTTTTGTAGGCATCTCCCTCAAGGGGCGACCATGCAATCCCAAGATTGTTTATTGACATACTAGCCCCCTCATACCAATTAACAGGATAGACATGCTTATCTCCGAAAGACAAAGATGGTTTGGGGGTCAACTTCACATTGACGATACCATCATCTACATTATAACTATTCCCGAAACATGAGTAATAGTTATCGACAAACGTAGATGACGCATCGCGACCGATTTTAATTCCACTGAGAACAGAGCCTAATTGGTTGCCTGCGCCAGTCAAACCCGTTGTGCCTTCTGGGGAATCAGCTAATGTAAGTTGGTTTACAACTACTGACCCGACATTGCCACTATTATACAGTTTTTCAGTTGCCAGAGCCGACACGCGGGCTCCATGGCTTATCCCAAAAATCTGTAACTTGCCCGTGAAACTCCCAGAAAAAATACCCGCAGATTTCAACGCATCAACCAAATCACCAGCCGCTTCGTCAGTTTTCAATCGCGATTGTCGCGCCTCAGTAAGCGAGAGTATATCCGATGGACTCCTCACCGTTGCCGACATATCAATCCAGTTGAATGCGACAACGATGTCGCCCGGGGCGACAGCCTTAATGTCTATCGCCGCGTTTTTCAGTATTCCGGCAAAATCCGCATTGGTGGCAGAACCGGTTTTGGGGTCTGTTGTGTCCCAGATTTTTCCGCCGTCATCCGCGAACGTTCTTAAACCAGGCGCCCATCCGTGAACCAAAATGTGGATATTGCCGGAAGAAAGATCGCCGGTGCATACCGGCACCCAATTCGTACCATCCCATTTTGCAAGATGTTCAATGGGCGCGCATGTAGGCGGCTGGACTTGATATTCTTGGCATTTCCCAACTGGTGTTAATAGAAAGGCACGAGATTTTCCGGCGGGATTTGTTCCGTTGCCAACAATCTGGCCCGTGCTGTTAATGGCATTTGCTGAATTAAGCGTCCATCCAGAAGATGGTTCAACCAAACTATTAAGATCCTGCATTGCCCCATTATTGTACAAGAATGCACGACCACTACCATATTGCACGGATCCCACGATTTGCCCATTGTTGTTGATGTCACGTGGAATAGCCCCAACACCTCCAAATCTTTGTAATTCCTGCATCTCTCCGTTAGCGTAAAGAAAGGGGTGACAATATGAGGAATTTTGCTTGTCATGAACATATCCCACAACTTGGTCATTATCATTAATAGCGACGGGGCAACAGAAATTATAATCAGAATAACCCGGGAGCGTGCCCAAATCAGCACATATTCCATTGCTGTAAATATACATCTTGTAATGGATGTTGTAATCGCCCGTCATGTCGAAGTGTGGCCCGAGGACGACCGTGCCATTATTGTTAATATCAGTTGAACCGTCGCGCATGATCACACCCACGGGCAGTTTGGTAATAATTCCGTCACAATAAAGATTACCCCCATTGATTGCCACCTCACCCTGGTCGTTTATGCCACAAGGGTGTACGCTTCCATAAGAACCTATCCGATAGTACTCAGTTGGGTCGCCTATAATAGTCATACTTCCGTTTGCATAATAGAAAGCCATATCATATTTCCATGATGGAGGGGAAGGGTTCGAAACATAGCCCGCGATTTGTCCGTTGTTATTGATGCTTACAGCGAAGGAATAAAAATCTTGGAATGCGCCAATATCACTCATCGTCCCATTACTATAGAGAAAGGCGTGGCAGTCGGAAGATATGTTAGAAATGGTGGCCGTCCCCACAATCTGACCATTGTCGTTGATGCCACGGGCATAACTGTAATTTCCGCCGAGCGTGCCCAAATCAGTGACAACATACTGAACTTGCGCCGCGCACGGCTGTACCGCAAAAAAAACTGCTGCGGCAAAAATCACAAACAATCGGAAATAAATCGTTTTCATTTCTAAACTCCTCAAAAAAATTTTCAAAGGACAAGAATATCGCCAACAAGGCAATATCTTACTATTTTTAGATTATCATGCCCGCAAATCAGAATCAATCTTGAAAAAAACTAAATTTTAGCTTTAAATAAAAATATGAATAGATTTAAATTATTACCGAAGTCAAAAATCGACAACTTGCCAAAAACGGCCGGAGTGTATTCGTTTTACGCTTCGCCACCAAAACTAAACCCTAAAACCTATACCCTAAACCCTATTTACATCGGCAAGGCTATAAATATCCAGAATAGGGTAAAAAACCATTTTCAACAACCAAGTTACAGAGATAATCTGTTTATGGATAAGGTTGATAAAGTTGGATACTTAGAGACTGGCTCGGAAATTGAGGCGTTAATTTTGGAAGCAAATTTAATAAAAAAATATCAACCAAAATTTAATGTTGTTTGGAAAGACGGCAAAAATTATTTTTACGTGGCCGTAGAAAAAAATAAAAGTGGCGTTCCCTATGTCTTCATCACCCACCAACCAAAAAGTAGCGGAAGCCCGTCTTCCGCTAATTTTATTGGGCCTTTTGTGGAAGGGACTGCCCTCAAAAAAACTTTGAGATTTTTACGACACGCATTCCCCTATTACACCTCAAAAAAGCACCCTAAGTTAAAATGTACTTATTGCCACTTAGATTTATGCCCCGGACCAGAATTATTTGAAAACCCCCCTTCGCCAAAGGCTTCGGCGGGGCTGCGGGAATACCGCAGAAATATTAAAAAATTAATTTTAATTCTGAAGGGCAAAAGAACCACCGTCTTAAATTCTCTAAAAAAAGAAATGAAAGTATTATCGAAGGAAAACAAATTTGAGGAAGCCGGCAGAATACGCGACAGTATTAATAATTTACAACAAGTTATGTCGCACACCCGCGTTATAAACGGCTCAGCAGAAATAGTTGTAAATTTGTCGTCCGACAAATTTACAACTATTTCCCCGACACAGGGAATCGGGAAAACTTTGGGGAAAATTATTGGAGCGGGAAAAAATATTCACAAGATTGAGTGCTATGACGTTTCAAATATACAGGGAAAATTCGCAACCGGGTCTATGGTTGTTTTTATTGACGGCGCGCCAGCCAAGAGCCAGTATAAAAAGTTCCGCATAAAAATGGAAAATAAACCGAATGATATTGCGATGCTGAAAGAAATTTTACAGAGAAGATTAACACATAAAGAATGGCAGTATCCCGACGTTATACTTATTGACGGCGGAATTGCGCAATTAAACGTTGCCGTATCTGTAAAAAATATTTTGGCGCCGGGAATAAAAATAATTTCAATCGCCAAAAGAAACAAAGACCTATATATAGAAGGAAGAAGCGACTTCGTGCCATTAAAGAACTTGCCTCGTGAAATTTACAACTTAGTTTTGCAACTCGACGACGAAGCCCACAGATTCGCGATAAACTATCATAAAAAACTTCGCAAAAAATCTTTATTGCAATGATTGTTGTATTTCGGTAAAAAACGTGCTAATATATAAAAAATGAGGAAATTACTCTCTCAGATTATTGCCGCTATAGCGGGGCTATGGCTGGCAACGTTAATTGTTCCTGGGGTTGTGGTTGTAGCCTACCCGGCATCGAGCTTTTTCGGATTTTCTTTAACGGCTCAGTGGCAAATTTTTGTGGTTTTGGGAATTGTTTTGGGCTTGCTTAATTATTTTCTTAAACCTTTGCTGAAACTCATATCCCTGCCTTTAGAAATAATTACTCTTGGACTTTTTACAATAGCGATAGATATGGCTTTAATCTGGGTTTTGGACTTAATGTTTGACGAACTCACTATTCCCCCCTTTCTTCCTTTACTATATACTGTCCTAATTATTTTGGGACTTAATATAATTGTTAAATCTTTTTTAGTAAATAGAGATAACGAATAAAAAAATATGAATCAAATTTTATTTTACACTCAATTAGCAGTATCGGTAATTATAATTATCCTTATTGCGATACAGCAAAGAGGAGCGGCTCTTGGCGCCGGATTCGGTGGAGGAGGCGAAGTTTACTCTGCTAAACGCGGAGCGCAGAAAAAAATACACTATGCTACGATTGCGGCCGCAACCATTTTCTTGGTTTTAGGCGTATTAAACATATTGATACAATAAACTAACGAATGAAGTTTCCTAAATTTTCTCAGTGGAAACAACTTTTTAAAGTATTAAAAAAAACTGAAAGAATCTTTTTTTTAATTTTTGTTGCGCTTTTTTTTGCATCCACCCTATATCTTGCGATTGATTTATATATCAACAATACAAAAATAGCTCCTGCCTATGGCGGGACATATACAGAAGGGGTTGTGGGCCAACCAAGATTTATAAATCCTATTTACGGCGAGACAAACGACGTTGACCGAACATTAATAGACCTGGTTTATTCCGGATTAATGACCTATGACAAAAATGGGGAAATAGTTAATGATATGGTTAAAAACTACCAAATCTCAGACGACGGAAAAACCTACACGTTCCAGTTAAAAGACAACCTTTATTGGCAAGATGGAGCGACGCTGACCGCCGACGATGTTATTTACACCATAAAAACAATACAAAACTCAGATTATAAAAGTCCTTTAAGGGCAAACTGGCTATGCGTAGGTGTAGAAAAAATATCGGACAGCTCTTTTTCGTTTTCCCTCGGCGCGCCGTATAATTCTTTCCTTGAAAACTGCACCGTAAAAATTATTCCTCAGCATATCTGGAAAAACGTTCTTCCGGAAAATTTTGCCTTGTCTCCCTATAATTTACAGCCTATTGGTTCCGGTTTTTATGCTCTTTCTGACATACAAGAAAATAGCACCAGCTTTATAAAAAGCTTAACTTTATCGGTTAACCCCAAATACTACGACAAGTTGCCCTACATATCAAAAATTTATTTTAAGTTTTTTGCTAATAAAGCTGACTTAATAAGCGCCGCAAATCAAAAAACAATCGACGGGTTCTCCATCGTGGCGCTTGATAATAACCAAGCTTCTGTGGAAAAGCAGGTACGCCAAGGATGGAGCGCAAACGAAAGATTTAACACCTACTCTTTTTCGATTCCAAGATATTTCGCCGTATTTTTCAACAATGGCCCAGGGGGCACCCCTTCTAAAATTTTATCCGACAGCAACATAACTCAGGCCCTTAATTATTCCGTTAATAAACAAGAGCTTGCCCAAAAAATACAAGATTCTTTCAAGGAAAAAATTTCTGTCGTCGACTCGCCCATTTTTCCGGATTACTTCGGCTATGCAGGCCCGACGGTGAATTATGATTATAATACAGATGCCGCAAATAAGTTGCTGGACAAATCCGGATATAAAAATTCCGGAACCGAAGGGAGCTCGGGGCAAAGAGCAAAAGTGGATACAAAAACTCCGGCCTTCCAATTTAAAAGCTATTTATCGGCGAGCTCAAAAGGAAACGAAGTTGTAGAGCTTCAGGGATGCCTGGCAAGATTAGACGATAACTTTAAAACCCTTTTGCAGAATGAAACCAGCGGAACTTTCGGTAAGGGAACAGGAGACGCGGTTATCGCTTTTCAAAAAAAATATTTGCCGGACGTACCAAGCACCGGCGAAGTCGGTCCCGGCACCCGAAAAAAACTGAATGAATTCTGTTTGTCTTCTCAAGATAATTCTTTGCCTTTGCAATTCACGCTCACTACCATAAACCAGCCCCAACTGGTTATGACAGCCAATATTTTAAAAGATTACTGGCAAAAAGTAGGCGTAACAATTCAGATAAATGCCATAGAACTCTCGAACTTAAAAGATATTATTAAAAATAGAAGCTACGACGCATTGCTTTACGGACAAGCTCTTGGAAGCATGCCGGACTTATATCCATTTTGGCATTCAACGCAGATAAATGACCCCGGATTGAATCTTTCAGAATATCAAAATAAAAATGCCGACCAGTTATTAAAAGACTCCAGAGAAACTTTGGACGAAACAAAAAAGGCGCAAAGCTATGAAAAACTGCAGGACGTAATACTCGGCGACGCCCCTGCCCTATTTTTATACAACCCCGATTACATTTATTGGGTTTCCGGAAAAGTGAAAGGCGTAGATACAACAAAAATAGTTGATCCGGCAAAAAGATTCGAAAATATTAATAATTGGTTTATAAATACAAAAAGAGTATGGAAATAGACTTAGAAAATGACCCAAAGGGTACCCCGCCAGATGTTCGCCACTTAAATGATATGCGCGAAGTTTTATGCGACGAGGATTTTGCAAAAAATTCTCCTGATATGGACTTATATTATATGTATAGAAAAGTAAAACAGGAAAACGGCTTAGTGCACAATATAACTATTACACTGGCTAAAATGCTGGGTTCTGAATTTGCAAAAACAAAGGGTCATGTGCATATCGGGAACTTTAAGGAAATTTATACTGTTTTGGATGGCCAAGCAATATTTTTGATGCAGAAAGGAGATGCAGATAAAATTAAAGATGTTTATGCGGTAGAAGCAAAACCGGGAGAATCAGCCATAATTCCTGAAGGATATGGCCACGTTACGATAAATCCATCAAAAACAGAAGATTTAAAAACTGGCGATTGGACCGCAGAAGGATGTAAAAGCGACTATTCCCTATTTGAAGAAAAACGTGGCGCTTGCTACTATTACATCCTTCAAGACCCAAAGGGTACCCCCTCAGGACAGGCAAGGTGGATTAAAAATGAAAATTATAAATCCGTCCCGGAACTACGCTTTGAAAACTCTCTAAAAGAAATCCCTCAAAACTTAGATTTTCTTAAATAATAATTTAACTCTCAGCCCGGGTGGTGAAATTGGCAAACACGTACGCTTCAGGAGCGTATGTCGCAAGACTTGAGGGTTCAAGTCCCTCCTCGGGCACAAAAAAAATAATTAATATTAACTAATAAATATGTTTACACAAAGACGTCCCGCCTCTGCGGGCAAATCGCCAAATGCCGGGCAAACGGCATGGCACAATACATTTCCTGTCCCGAAGAAAATTTGGCATGGAGATAATTCACTAAAAATAATTCCGCTTGGCGGGTGCGAAGAGGTCGGAAGAAATATGACCTGCTTTGAGTATGGACAAGATATCGTAATTTTGGATATGGGTTTACAGTTTCCGGAAGAAGATATGCCCGGAATTGATTATATAATTCCAAATATTGAATACTTGAAAGGAAAAGAAAAAAATATACGGGGCGTTATTTTTTCCCACGGCCACTTAGACCACATTGGAGCCGCTCCCATACTTTTGCAAAAACTGGGAAACCCGCAAATAATCGGAAGACCATTAACTTTGGAAATGGTAAAACACAGAGTTGAAGACCTTTATTTCGGTGAATCAAAAAAACTTAAGACATTATATATAAAAGATATAAATGAAAAAATCAGGCTGGGAGCCTTTACTCTAGGCTTTTTCCCAATTGACCACAGCGTAATGGATGCTATGGGAATTATTCTAGAAACACCATCGGGAACAGTTATACATCCTGGAGACTGGACAATTGAAAAAGACCCCGTCGGCAGAAAGGCCATTAATTATTTTAAATTGGCTAGCTTAAAAAAGCCGACTATTTTGATGCTCGAATCTTTGGGCGCCACAAACGCCAAAGAACCAGTAACCGAGGAGGAAATGTTAAACAACATTTTTGGCCTAATAGCAAAAGCCCCTGGCAGAGTTATTATAACAACCTTTTCCTCTCAAATTCAAAGAATAAGGCAAATATTGGAATTTGCTGCAAAAACAAATAAAAAAGTTGCCTTGGATGGATTTTCAATGAAGCTAAACATTGAGCTGGCGACGAAACTTGGGTATATAAAAATTCCAAAAGGGGTCATTATCACAACCGACAAAGCCCACACATATCCAGATAATAAAGTTATAATTATTTGCACAGGAGGTCAAGGAGAAGAAATGGCCGCGCTTTCCAGAATTGTTGCAGGAAACCACCGCTTTGTTAGAATTAAAAAAGAAGATACTGTTATTTTCTCTTCGTCGGTTATTCCAGGCAACGAACGCACGGTTCAAAGAGTGAAAGATAATCTTTACCGCCAGTCAGACAATGTTTACCACTCTGATATTATTGACGTGCATATTTCCGGGCATAGCAACATCGAAGGCATAAAAGAAATGCTTAGAGAAATTAAGCCGGACTACTTTATTCCTGTTTACGCCAACCACTATTTTCTTAAGGAAGCCGCAAAAGTTGCCCAGGGAATCGGCTTCAGAAAAGATAAAATATTTGTTCCCGATGACGGTTCAATTATAAAATTCTCCCATTCGGCATCCTTCGGCACGGCTCAGGACAAGGGCTCAGGGCAGACCAACGCGGAAATACTAAAAGAAAAAGCTCCAACCAGTTATGTTTTCGTTGATGGATTGGGAGTTGGAGATGTTGGAGAAATTGTTTTAAGAGATAGGCAGATGTTGGCTGAAGACGGAATGTTTGTTATTGTAGCTATAATAGATAAAAAAACTGGCACCGTAAGAGGAAGTCCCGATATTATTTCACGCGGGTTTGTCTATTTGAGAGAATCAAAAGATTTACTTTCGCAGACCCGTAAAAAGGTTATCGAAATAGTAAACAAATCGGCCGGCCACGGAGGACCAGTAAACTGGACTTATGTGAAAGACGAAATCCGCAACAAAGTCGGCGACTTCTTGTCAACAAAAACCAGCAGACGCCCGATGATTCTCCCCGTAGTAATCGAAGTCTAGATTTCAAACTAATAAAAGTAGCGGAGACCCGTTCTCCGCTACTTTTTAATTCTGATAATTTTTATTGCTCAAGGAAAATATCCTTAGGCGCGCCCAACGCTTTTTTATATTCCATCCAATCACCTAACGAACGCCGGCATTCATTCAGCCCACCCATAAATTCTGATACGAAGTCTCTCTCGGTAACTGATAAAAAATTATTTTTACCAACGTAATCGCCGTAGCTTGACCACTTATAATCTTCTAAAAAACTTTTTGTTTTATCCATATCTTTGATGCCACTTTCTTTCCAGTCCGGCTCTATCAATGATATGGGATTTGCGTGAATATAATTAAAAATAGTTCTCAGTTGGTCGTCATCTTCAATATAAACCGAACGAAATCTGTTTTGAAAGACATAGCCCTTTCGTTTATGTTTAGTATTAAAATATCTCCCATAACCAGCACCGACTTTTCGCATAAATCTTGTTATCCCTTCGTCCTTTAACTGTTTCAGCAACAAGTGAATGTGATTTGGCATAAAACAAAAACATAACACATCCACAAACCTGTCCCTCTTTTCAGGAACAGCGGAGAACGGGTCTCCGCTCTTTTCTTTCTTTTTCTCTTTGTGGCGAGCCTGTCTTCGCTTCCTAATTTCAACTGGCTTCGCATTGTTAAATTCGTATATAGAAAAAATACCGCGATAATAATCGTTTGTATCCTTAAAAATTAAGTTATCATCCAATCCCCGTAAAATAACGTGATAAATCTCATCGTTAGCAAATTGTTCTTTTCTGTACGGCATATTTTTATTTTACCATAAAAAGGCGGAGAACGGGTCTCCGCTGTTTTTGCGCTATTAAAATGTTGTGTAAATAAAGAAGCCGGGTGAGAAATCTCTTTTTATAGAGAAATCCCAACCGGCTTTTGCTGTTGCCCTCGCCGAAGCGAGAACCTAATCCCAGTTCTTGAAGTGTCCTATGAAAATGTGTTGAGACACATCGTCGCGGGGATACAGATTTCTCGCGATACTCTGGAGCATAGCGACGCTTTGTATGTATTGAGCAATGTTCACCAACTGCATCAACAGCTCGCGAGTTTTCTCCTCGCTGCAGCACTTGCCGCCAAGTCCAAGTCTGGCGCCTGGTTCGAGTTGATAACTAATACTCGTGAACCAAGACCAGTAAGCCTGCTGAAGGCGCTCATCTGCTTTCTGCGACTTGACATAGGCGAAGAGATTGTGAATCCCGCTCTCCACCACCTTCACAAAAAGCGAACCTATCGCCAGGCTTCCACCCAGATACCACCAAAGATAGAAAAACTTCTGTAAAAGCTCTTCCCACTCCATGAAGCTGATGAAGCTGTGAGCCGACTGCTCGAGGCGCCTTTTCCCGACTTCACGGAACCATCGCATCACCTCCTCGGTAAATGCGAAGAAGCTCAGCGTAGTATCGACATCCGTTTTCTCGTCGAACACAACTCCGTCGGGTCCGCCCGTCTGCGCGAAATCGTACTTTTTCTGCTCAATCATGACAACTTCCTTCCTTTCCCAAAGCTCCATAAGGCGCTCGGGAAAATTTTTAAAGATCCTGGCAAGGTCGGCAACCCCTTTTACGAGATTAACATCCAACCCTGCTTTTTCCGCTCGTTTTCCTGCCTTCGTCGGACTTGCCGACGCCAGAGCCATGGCAACGAAACGAGGGTTTTTACTGACTACCTTCGCGCGAACCACAAGTTCGTCGAAGTTACGACTTTCGTCTGTTTTGTCCATATTGGACCTCCTTTCGGATAAACAACAGACATTTTTCGGTTCTTTCTTCCTTCTTTAGGAATTCTAATAATGCACATTGCAAAACCAGAATAAAAACCTACTGCACCTTGCAGTTCCTAAAAAGCCCTGAACCTTTTAGAATATTACACTATAGCATTGATAAATAGTTATGTCAAGATTTACCCGCTACCCTATTTGGTGGTAGAATAAAGTAATTAAAATGCGAGGTAGCAGAAGAACGAACCAAATAAATTTTTTTGAGGCGAGGGAAACCCCCTATGGAGAGGTCGAGACGAGAAAAAATTTGATTTGGTGAGTGAAAAAAGTGCCGAGCGAAACATCAATGAGGATATTCAGCGGAATAAGACCAACAGGAGGTCTTCATATAGGAAATTATTTAGGAGCTATAAAGCAGTGGATTGATTTGCAGGAAAGAAATGAGTGTGTTTTTTGCATAGTTGACTTACATGCAATAACCACTCCGTATGATCCCAAAGAGCTTCAAAAAAATATTTTAGAGACCACCGCGGTCTATTTGGCAGCTGGCATAAACCCTGAAAAATCGGTTATTTTTGTGCAGTCGGAAATAAAAGAGCACGCTGAATTAGCCTGGCTCTTGGGAACCATAACTTCAATGGGAGAGCTTTCCAGAATGACCCAGTTTAAGGAAAAATCCAAACAGCACAAGGATTATATAAACGTCGGATTATTTAACTATCCCGTCTTGATGGCTGCTGATATTCTCTTGTATAAGGGTCAGGCTGTTCCGGTTGGTAAAGACCAGGAACAGCATGTTGAACTGGCCAGAACTATTGTAAGAAAGTTCAACCAAAAATTCGGCAAGGTTTTTCCTGAACCGGAAAGCATTTTGCCAAAAGTCGGAGCAAAAATAATGAGTCTGACAGACCCTAAAAAGAAAATGTCAAAGTCAGACGATCCAAAATCATGCATTTCCCTTTTCGATTCGCCCGAAGACATTACAAAAAAAATAATGTCAGCTGAAACAGACTCGGGCAAAGATGTGGTTTACAATGTTACTAAAAAGCCGGGCATTTCAAACCTTTTGACAATATACAGTTTGCTTGCAGACAAAACGACACAAGAAATTGAAAAAAAATTCAAAGGCAAAGGTTACGGAGATTTCAAAAAATCTCTGGCAAAAGTTTTGATTGATTATTTGGAGCCATTCCGCAGAAAACAAAAAGAATTACTAACAAGAGATGTTTACGTAAAAGATATCTTAGCCAAGGGTGCCTCACGAGCCAAAATCATCGCGGAAACCACAATGAAAGAAGTCCGCGAAAAAATGGGATTAGCATAATTATTATACAAAAAACACCGCGTTAATCGCGGTGTTTTTTTATTTCCATTATGGATTACATGTGCGACAACTTACGGTGCCACTATTAAAACAACCTCCGCTCGAATTAAGGTTCACTCCTGACGGTCCCGCATATCCGGTACTATCTACACACCAATCAAAATTCAAGGTCCCGGCTCCAGGACGAAAACAAAAACCGTTGCCTATCGAACACACGTCCAACCCCGAAGCTCCGACTAACGTTGGAATAGAAACACTCAATCTACTTGCTTCTGGAGACATAGAAAAACCCGAAAATGTGCCGCCATTATCAATATAAAATTTTGTCGCAGATGTGGCCCATTCACGCATTTCAGCTTTTGCCGAAACGATTTTAGATTCAGTTATATAGTGCGTCACGCTAACCATCACAATCGCCGCCAGTATGGCGATAATGGCAATAACCACAATTAATTCGATAATTGTAAATCCTTTTTTATTTTGCATTTATTTAATTTTAATATTAATTATTCTATTATAGCACCATTATTCTATTATAGCGCCTTTCAGCTCTTTCTGCTTTTCTTCAAGTAATTCTTGCGTGTCGGCTTCTATTGTTAAACGCAATAACGGTTCTGTATTTGACGGACGGACGTTAAACCACCAGTCTTTGTATGTAACCGTTATGCCGTCTAAAAAGTCTGCTTTGCCGCCTACCCCGAGCGAAGTCGAGGGGTCGGCATATTTCTCTTTAATCTTTTCTAAAATAATTTGCTTTGCGTCTTTGCTTGCCCCGTTAGAAGCCGAAGGATTTCTAATGGAGTCTTCAACTTCAAAATTGAGTTCTGGAGATTTCGGATATGGGACTAGTTCTTTTATTATTTCAGAAACGTTTCTACCGTCTTTTGAAATTACCTGCAACAAAATTAAAAAAGAAATCATTCCGGAATCCATATAAAAATTATCTTTAAAACAATAGTGTCCGGACAGTTCTCCACCCATAATGCCATTATTTTTTAACAAACATTCTCTAACATTCACAAATCCAACTTTTGTCCTTACCGGTTTCCCACCCCATTTTCCAATGAATTCTGGAACTGCTTTTGAGCAAATTGCGTTGTAAGCCACTGCCATGCCGGGGTTTTTCTCTAAAAAATATTTTGCGAGAAGCAAAAGCGTCGCATCTGCCCTAACCAGTTTCCCGTTTTCATCAACCAAAAATATTCTGTCTGCATCTCCGTCAAAAATAACCCCAAAGTCAGCTTTTTCATTTTTAACCGTTTCCCCTATTTTATCAGCAGATCCCGGTTCTAATGGATTCGGGCTGTGATTTGGGAAATTACCATTCGGCTCAAAATTTAGGGCGACTATCTCAACCGGAAGTGATTCCTGTATTTTTGAAACAACCAAACCCGCCACCCCATTTGAAGCGTCAACAACAATTTTTAATGGGACAATTTCACTTAAGTCCACAAAAGATAAAATATGGTTTACAAAATCTTTCCAAATATCTTCTTTAGAAACTTCTTTTTCTTCCGCAGAATCTTTTGCCGGTTCTAGTTGCTCAACCGCAGAAAGCATGTCTTTCCCGCGCACCACGTTGAGACCGGCGCTGCCCTTTTTTAACATTTTAAACCCATTATATTCTTTTGGATTATGGCTGGCTGTTATCATTATTCCACCATCAAAATCACGGCTTCCTGTGGCGAAATAAAGGCATTCTGTAGGCGCTTGTCCAATATCATATACTTTACCGCCTTCAGCTAAAACACCCCTTGCAAGGGCTATAGATAGCGCTGGCGACGAAATACGGGCATCTCTGCCTAATACCACGCTTTTCGCTCCCGTATAATTTATAAAACTCCTTCCTATATCAAAAGCCGCCTCCTCATTCAACTCTGAAGGATAAATTCCCCTTATGTCGTATGACTTAAATATAGATGGATTTACCATGTTGGACTTATTATAATAAAATACTTGATTTATGGCAATAACCTGCTATAATGCCTGTATAATCAAAATTAACCAGATATGAATTCCCGCACCCGGAGCATTCGCTCCGGGTCCCATGCTGGTCTGCAATAGTATACCTGCCTGGGATTTCATATTTGAAATATTAATGAAAATATACGAATTGGCATATATAATCTCCTCTGAAATTACATCGGAAGAGGCTGGAGCCAAAGCAAAAGAAATCGAATCTGCTATCCAGAGAGAAGAAGGAACAATTTTAAAGCAGTCAAATCCTGTTGCCAGAATGCTCTCTTACCCTATAAAAGGATTTTCTTCCGGATTTTTCGGAGTGATAGAATTCCAATTGGAGTCTGAAAAAATGGCCGTCTTAAAAGAAATTCTCGAAAAAGATGGAAAAATTATCCGCCATATGCTTATAATAAAGAAAGCAGCCGAATTAAAAAAGGAAAGAAGAACCCGAGGAGCATCTAAAACAAAACCAATCGTTGGGTTTGGAACCGAACAAAAGACAGCGGTTGACGAAAAAGATATTATAGCTTCCACTTCCGACGAAGTCCCCGGAGCAACTCCGGCAGACAAGCCGGAAAGCAAGGGAAAGGTCGAATTAAAAGATATAGAACAAAAATTAGAAGAGCTTTTAGGCGAATAATATGAATCTAAACAAAGCATTCGTTTTAGGAAACGTCACAAGAGATCCCGAAGTAAGGTCTCTGCCAAATGGCGGGCAGGTAACCAGCTTTAGTATAGCAACAAACAGGTTTTACACCTCAAGTGCCGGAGAAAAAAAACAGGAAGCGGAGTTCCACAACATTGTTTGTTTCGGAAAGTTGGCCGATATTTCTTCAAGATATTTGACCAAGGGTTCCTTGGTTTTAATTGAGGGAAGGATAAAAACAAGAAACTGGCAGGATTCTGCCGGCGTTAAACACTATAAAACAGAAATAATTGCTGAAACAATGCAATTGGGCCCAAGGGGGGCTGGCGCTACTTCGGGTGGCTCAAATTATGGGAAAGCATCTTCTGCTAATTCTGAAGCCCAAGGAACAACACCCAGACAGGAAGAAATTCCAATAATTGAAGAAAATTACACCCCCCCAGGGCCCGAAGGGCACCCCAGTACCCCAGAGGAAGAAAAAACAGTTTCACTGGAAGATAACGCTGCCGACGAGATTGACGTAAAAGATATTCCATTTTAAAAATTAAAAATCAATCGAAACAAGGCATACCCTTCGGCTTCGCTCAGGGTAATTTCTTCGCTTCGCTCAAAAACTATGTGTTATTTTTGCCAAAAAAATATCGACAATGTAGACTTTAAAGACATCGAATTATTGTCCCGTTTTGTTTCCGGTTTTTATAAAATAAAACCAAGGAAGAAAACAAACCTTTGTTCGTACCACCAGAAAAAGATTGCCGTGGCAATTAAAAGAGCCCGCCAAATGGGATTAATAGCTTACACTCCAAAATAAGTACCTGTCATTCCCGCGAAAGCGGGAATCCAGTTAACACTCAAAAACAGCCTCTCGGCTGTTTTTTTGTTTATTAATATTCTTTTGCTTTTTTTATTACGGCTAACTCCCCCTTCATAACTTCATCTTTTATATTTTTCATAACCTCCGGATGCTCTTTTAAGTAAGCCTTAGCGCCCTCTGTTCCTTGACCCATTTTTTCTCCATTATAAGCAAAATAACTACCAGATTGTTTTATTAAACCACGATCTATCGCAACCCTTAACGCATCTCCGGACTTTGAAATTCCCTCGTTATAATAAATATCAAATTCTGCTGTTTTAAAAGGAGCCGCCACTTTATTTTTTACAACTTTTGCCTTTACCCTGTTGCCGATTATTTCGTCCCCGGATTTTATTTGCGCAGTTCTGGCCAAATTAACTCTTACTGAAGCGTAAAACTTTAAAGCCAGTCCACCTGGAGTTGTTTCCGGATTTCCAAAAACCATTCCAATTTTCATTCTTGTCTGGTTCAAAAATATTACCATCGTGTTTGTTTTAGACATTATCGAAGAAAGCTTTCTGCATGCCTGCGACATTAATCTTGCCTGAAGACCCATATGCTGGTCGCCAATTTCTCCCTCAATTTCAACGCGCGGAGTTAACGCCGCCACAGAGTCAACAACAATAACATCAATTTTTTCGGACTTTACAAGCGTTTCAACAATCTGCAACCCTTGTTCGCCGGAATCCGGCTGAGAAATCAGCAAATCATCAACATTAACACCAACCCTTCTTGCGTAATCAGGGTCCATTGCGTGTTCTGCATCAACAAAAGCGCATGTGCCCCCCTTTTTTTGCGCCTCAGCTATTACATGCAAAGCCAAGGTTGTTTTTCCGGACGACTCGGCTCCGTATATTTCTATTATCCTTCCTCTGGGCATTCCACCCACCCCCAGCGCCAAATCCATTGCAATGGAACCCGTTGGCACAACATCCACATTAACTGCATGAATTTCTCGCATTGTCATGATTGCCCCTTCGCCAAAACGTTCCTTAATTTCATTTACAACATTATCCACATCCTTTTTTTCGTTTTTTTTTGATTCTTTTTTATTTTCTTTTACCATAAATTTATTTTTTATTTTGTAAATTTAAAAGTGGAAAGAATCTGATTAAAGGCGGAGTAATCCCTATCCTGTCTTTCTTTCCCAACGGCTTCAAATATAATTTGATAGAAATAACCATTCTTAATAAAATTGACAAACAATTTTTCTGGACCTTCATAGCCATGATAATATCCGATAGCATCAATACCACCAACTTTTAAGTTTCTTTTTTCAGAAATAACAAAACCAGCACTTTCCATACTGCTGATATAACCAGTGAGAGGAATCTCCTCTAAAAGAGGTTTGTTAATCCTAATAATAGAACCTTTCAACACTCTACTGTCCATTTCTGCATTATTATAATCAAAGTCAGACGATTCCAAGGTCGCCAAAAAAGGGGTAGCGTTTCCTAGTTTCCAATCTGTAGGATACTTTATTTCAAAACCGTATTGCGAATTTATATATGTTTTCCAGCCGGCGGTTGGGTTGGCCGAAACTGCTTCGCATTTTTCTTCCCAAGTTCGCAAACATTTTTGTTTTACCTCGCACCAAGAATATCCGGCGGAGGGCAAACAACCATGAGCATCTTTATCTCCGCCAATTAATTTTGGACATTCCGCAAACTCACATTTTGGACCTTCTCTGCCCACAGAAGTGCCATCCGGACATAATTTTGCTTCCATAGTGCAAGCGACAGGATTTTGTTGAAAATGGAAAATTCTATTTAACCAGTCCCAGCTAAATGGATTCCACCAAGAAGCCAGCGCAATTTGCGGAACAATAATAGCCACCAGCAATGCCAACAATATATACTTATAATATTTATTTTTCATAAGTTTATTTTTTAATTTAATACTTTTTTATTATATATTTTCATATACCTATTGACAAGGAAGCCTGTGGGAGTATAATAAACATATAAATGGCTTAGGCCTCCGAGGCTCCCGAAAGGGAGCCGATTTTTTTACGGCAAAAATCCTTTTACCTTATTCTTAATATCGTTAAACTCATTTTCTTTTATCATCCGCATTTTTCTTAGTAATCTCTTGCTACTTATCAACCTTATCTGGGACAATATCACAACAGAGTCGTCCTCATCGCCCTGTTCTACGCGATAATAATAGTCTCCTGTTTTATGAGATCTTGTCAATGGCAAAACCCAAAGCACATATTGATTAAATTTTCTTACAATTAAAACCGGCCTTTCAAAATTTTCATTTTTCCCATCTTCTTCAAATCCAATATTTACTCCAAGTGCACACCACCAAACCTCGCGTTCATGAAATAATATCTTTTCATCACGAATATGCAAATCTTTCTTTAATTCATTCCACCTATCAAAATCTTTTTTATCATTGCCATCCATTTGATTATCTCCCAAAAATTATTTTATTTGATTCTGGATAATCTCTAACTATTATATTTGGCACTTTTAGCGGCTCACTCCTTTTTTCTATCACTATCTTGATAATTTTTTGCTTTTTTGATTTATTTTTTTGTTTCATATTTAAACTTTTTTCCAGTCGTCGGGTTTTTCAATAAGCGCCTCAGCCTCAACTACTTCCGGCTCTTCGGACTCTGATTCGTCTCGTCCACCTCCTGGAACTAATTCTACGTCAGCAACGGTTTTACGTCTTTCTATACCCTCGTAAACTTCTCGAGGTTTTGCTCCATCAGCAGGCCCGACAATTCCTTTTTCTTCTAACATATCAATTAATCTGGCTGCCCTTGAATAGCCGATTCGCAAACGCCTCTGCAAAAATGATGCCGAAGCTTTTTTGGTTTCCAAAACAATTTTTTTAACTTCTTCGAACAACGGGTCTTCGTCTGCTCCGCCAAAAAATACTTCTCCTCCGTCTTTTCCGGCTTCTGAGTGCTCGAGGCTTTCTTCCAAACTCTGGCTTAAAGCCGCTTGCGGGTCTCCGAATTTTTTGCCCTGGTCAACAATAAAACCGGCCACTTTTATAACCTCTTTTTCTGAAATATACGGACCCTGGATTCTGGTAATTTTAGAAGACTTTGCCGACATAAACAACATATCGCCGGCGCTCAATAATTTTTCAGCTCCGGACGTATCTATCACAGTTCTTGAATCAACCTGCGAAGAAACTTGGAATGTAATTCTGGTCGGCACGTTCGCCTTGATTAAACCGGTTATAACTTCTACTGAAGGCCTTTGCGTTGCCAGCACAAGATGAATGCCGGTTGCCCTTGCCATCTGCGCTAGCCTTACAACTCCGGCTTCAATTTCTCTGCCTTTCGCTGCCATTAAATCTGCCAATTCATCAACCACAAAAACAATATAAGGCATCTGCAGACCGGATGCAATTATAGATTTATTTGCATTATATGATGCCAGGTTTCTTGCCGGGACTTCAGAAAACACCTCAAATCTTCTTTCCATTTCGTGAGTCAGCCATTGCAAGGCGTTTATCGTTTTTGTGGCGTCATAAATTACCGGGCACAGAAGATGTGGGATGTCGTTGTAGTGCTGAAACTCAACTCTTTTAGGGTCAACCATTATCATTCGCAAGTTATCGGGAGTGCATTTGTATAATAAGCTTAAAATTAAAGTATTTAAAAATATGGTTTTTCCTGTACCTGTAGCTCCAGCGACCAATAAGTGAGGGCCTTCTGTTATATCAGTAAAAACCGCTGCTCCAGAAACGTTTCTGCCCAAAGCAACCATCAGCGGACTGGTGGCGTTTTGATACCCGGGCTGAGATATTAAATTTCTTAGGGTCACGATAGATCTTACCTTGTTGGGAACCTCAATTCCTACCAATGATTTTCCGGGAATTGGAGCTTCAATTCTAATAGGATGAGCCGCTAAAGCCAGAGCTAAATTATTTGATAGGGTTGTAATTTTTGAAAGTTTTACTCCCTCTGCCGGCTTAAACGCATATTGGGTAACGGTCGGGCCCACATTAACTTCTGCCATTTCAACCGGAATACCGAAATTCTCCAGGGTGCTCTTGATTATCATCGAGTTCTCTTTGATATTTCCGGAAGTCGGCGACACCTCATTTTTATTCAGCAAATCCAGCGGAGGCAGAATATAATTATTTTTGTTGGCAGTGGCCGGTTTTTTAATATCCGCCCTTTCAACCTCTTCATTCCCCTTTTTAAATAAAGTTATTCTTGAAGACTCCTGTTTTGGTTTTTCCTGTTTCTCGGATTCAATGCCTTTAATTTTTACGTTCTCGTCTCCTTGGCCGTGCACCGCAAAAACCGGCTTCTCTTCCTTTTCTTTCTTGGGAAGTTCCTGCCAAATAAACTGCAAAAATATAAATAAACCTATCAGCAAAATGGCCGCAAACACAATATTGGCGACTATAATTCCAAAAAAATGAACGAGAAGCCAGCCTAAGATATATCCGAGCCATCCTCCACTTTTTACCGACAGGTCTTTAATAGCCAGGATTCCGGCAATTCCAATCAGGGAAATTAAAATCGCCAGAAACATTGCCAGGTCTTTGCCCTTTTTTCTGGTTTTTAAAAATATCAATCCCGATACAAAGAAAAATAAGGGTATTGCATAAAATGTTTTCCCAATTAAAAAATTGCAGGCGCCTATAAAAAGTTCTCCGGCGGAACCAGCTTTATCAAAATAAGGAAAAGACAAAATAGAAACTATCGCCACCAAAAACATCACGATGGCTTTGACCCATCTTTTAGTCCAATTACTTAAAATAGAATCGGAGTAACCTTTGAGTCCTTTGTCTTTTCCATTTTTCCCGTTTTTATTATTTTTCCTTTCTTCGGGGTACCCCCCGGGTCGTCTTTTCGCCATTTTATTTAAAAACTAAATTTCTTTTTATTTTTTCTACTAAATAAAAATCCTTTAGAATCTCCGGTTTTTTCTGAAAAACAGTAAAGCCTTTTTCTTTATAACGAGGAACTAAATGCCAATGGACATGGTTCGTCTCGTCCATATAAACTAAATAAACTTTTTTAACCTTTAATGTTTTTAATAAGGCGTCTCTTGTTGTAAAAACTGTATCCATCAGATAATCATAAGATCTGTCTGGAAGCAAGTTTAGGTCGGACGCTTCTTCTTTCCAAACAATAATAGAATGGCCTTTTGTTATAGGATATTTTGCCAAACATACATATAAATTTTCGTCTTGGTAAATAATCGATTTTGAAGATTGTTTTGGTAGATTGTTCATGTATTTTTATTTATTATAGCAAACCTGCGAAATAAAAAAAGAGCAACGTTTTTAGGCGTTGCTCGATGTCCTGTATTGCATAGGAAGGGCTCTATTTGCAATAAAGAACCTCAATGTACCAGTAGCGGGTGGTTTCTGCTGGGTCTAGTGTCGGCTGGCCAAACCTGCAGTAGGTCTTGCTACCAAAGTTGACAGAGAATATGGTCGGCTTTTCCTTTTCTCTCCACTCGTCGAACTGACGCAGGACTTCTGCTTTTGCCTCATCCCAATTAAAATCCTCTCCCTTAAATTCGACATCTACACGAAATGACTTAATACCAGATTTCATGGCAGTCTCCTTTCCGAAGATTTGTTTCGGCTTGCCTTGCCGTCCGCAAAATGCGGAGTTGATTTTTATGGGGTGAAAGATTCCCTTTCACCTAACTATATTAATTATAGCATATTACAAGACCATTGTCAAATATTTTAACCAACTTAATACCCCGCTTTTTAGAACGGGGTATTTTAGAAAGCAGGCAAGGTCAGACCCCTCCAATTTGTATGCGGATATAAAAGTTATTGAGGTCTGACCTTCGGTATAAATCCTGTTCCAACCGGAATAAGTTTTCCGATGATTACGTTTTCTTTTAATCCGCGGAGTTTGTCTTCTTTGCCTTCAAGGCAGGCTTTAATCAACACTCTTGAAGTTTGCTGAAAAGAAGCTGCTGATAAGAACGACTCTGAATTCAGGGCAACCTCTGAAATACCAAGCAGTATTTGAACGCCAACTGGCGGAGTTTTTTTATCTGCTTTTAATCTTTCGACTTCCTCATTGAAAATTGCTTTTTCAACAACTTCACCTTTTATCCAAGTGGAATCTCCTTCGTCTTTAACCATGATTCTCGAAAACATTTTTTGGATGATCACCTCAATGTGCTTGTCGTTAATGTCAACTCCCTGTGAAGAATAAATTTTTTGAACTTCCTGCAAAACATATCTTTGGGCAACCTCAAGTCCTGACCCTTTATAAAGTTTTTTCAGGTCTAAACTTCCTTCACACAAGGGCTGATTTTCTTTGATGTCCTGGCCTTTTTCAACTATAATCGCAATTCTGCCCGGAATTTTATATTCCATCACATCTTTTTTGCTTCCCTCTTTTTTAACCGGCTGGATTTTAATAATCCTGCTTTCTTCGTCAATGCTAATAACTTTTCCCTCGGTCAGAGACATTACCGCCTCTCCTTTTGGAGACCTTGATTCAAAAATTTCTTCGATTCTCGGCAAACCCTGGGTTATGTCGCCAGCTCCCACAATACCTCCCAAATGGTGCGTTCTTAATGTCAACTGAGTGCCTGGTTCTCCGATTGCCTGGGCAGCAACAATACCAACTGCTTCGCCCAATTTTATTAAATTATTTCTGCCCAAATCCCAGCCATAACATTTTCGGCAAACACCCGTAGAAGATTTGCAGGTCAAAGGCGAGGCAACAACAACTCTTTCAATTCCCTTTTCCTCTACAATTGCTTTTGCCACCTGCCAATTAATCAGCTGATTCTTTTTAACAAAAACCTTCTTACCGTACTCGACGGTTTCCAGCGCAGTCCGACCGACTATTTTGAAAATAAAGTTTTGCTCAATTGCTTCAGCGTCTTTTTTGTAAACGACTAAGCCGGTCTTATCTCCGCAATCTTCCTCTGTAACAATTACGTCGTGTGCCACATCAACCAATCTCCTTGTTAAATATCCCGCAGAAGACGTTCTTAACGCTGTATCAGCCGTACCTTTTCTGGCTCCGTGAGTTGAAATAAAATATTCCAGCACGTTAAAACCCTCTGTGAAAGATGATTTTACGGGAAGTTCAATAATATCTCCAGATGGGTTGTTCACCAATCCCTTCATTCCTGCCATCTGAACCGGCTGAGCCCAAGTTGCCCTGGCTCCGGCTGAAATAATAGACATAACCGGACCGTTCGGCGGAAGCGTAGTTTTTAATAATGCCTCTAATTTTGTTTTTACTGTCTGCCAAATCAAAATTTTCTGGGATGTCTTTTCGTCGGATGATAAAAGCCCTTTTTCATAATGGCTGTCAATCTGTTTTACTTCTTTTTCTGCCTCGTCCACCAACCCTTTCTTTTCTTTCGGCACAATCAAATCATCCATTCCCCAGCTTACTCCCGACAACGTGCAATACTCAAACCCCAAAGTTTTAATGCTGTCTATAACAACCACTGCGTCTTCGTTCGGATATTTTTCAATAACCTCCCTTACCAAACCCTTTAATGCTTTGTTATCAATTAATTTATTTATATAAGGATAATCCTGGGGCAAGCTGGCGTTGAAAATTAATCTTCCGACAGTTGTTTCAAGCAACTCCGTTTTTTCATTCTCAGTCTGTGGTTTCGGATGTGGAACCCTGATTTGGTCATTTAATCCCAAAAATCCGTATTCAAAAGCTGTTGTTGCCTCCGAATCGCTGGAATATACTTTCATCTCTTTGGTTTCTTTTGCTACTTGGGGTACCCCTTGGGTCATGTCTAATTTAGTTAAAAAATAACAGCCCAAAGCAATATCTCTGAACGGCCCCATTACCGGCATTCCTGTCGCCGGCCTCAAAAGATTTAAGGTTGAAAACATTATTTCTCTGGCTTCTTTTTGCGCCTCGTCTGATAGGGGCAAATAAACTGCCATTTGATCGCCGTCAAAGTCGGCATTAAAGGATTCGCAGACCAGAGGATGTAGTTTTATTGTTTCTCCCTCTGTTAAAATCGGTTTAAAAGCCTGAATACCAAGTCTGTGCAAAGTTGGAGCTCTATTTAACAAAACCAATTTGTCTTTGATAATTTCTTCCAATATTGCCCAAACTTCCGGAGTTTTTTCTTCAACCAAACGGGAAGCTCCGCGGATGTTATAAGCCAATTCCTTGTCTAAAATTCTCTTGATTACAAACGGTTTGAAAATTTCCAAAGCCAATGTTTTTGGCAAACCGCATTGTGAAAAATGTAATTCCGGACCAACGGCAATAACCGACCTTCCCGAATAATCAACACGTTTTCCCAAAAGGTTCTGCCTAAATCTTCCCTGTTTTCCTGCCAACATTGCAGCCAAAGATTTTAACAATCTTTTCCCGCCAGTTGTGGCTGTTGTTGTAACCCCTTTTCTCATTTCATTGTCAATTAAAGCGTCAACAGCTTCCTGCAACATTCTTTTTTCGTTCCTTACAATTACCGGCGGAGCTTTTATTTCCTGCAAGTATTTCAATCTGTTATTTCTGTTTATGACCCTCCTATATAAATCATTCAAATCGGACGAAGCATATCTTCCGCCGTCAAGTTGAACCATTGGCCTTAAGTCTGGTGGTAAAACGGGCAAGACGTCCATAAACATCCATTCTGGTCTTATATTTGCCCTCAACATTCCCTGGAACAATTTTAATCTTCTTAGAACTTTTTTCTTCATTGCCGGCGGAGCTTCTCTGGCTTCCTGCGCTATTTTATCGGTTTCCTTTTTTAAATCAATTTTTGTAAATATTTCTTTTACAACTTCAGCCCCTGTTCCCGCCTCAAAAACTTCTCCATATTTCATGGAAAGAGTTTGATACAAAACCTCAGACAAAATTTTTAAAGGTTTTATGTCCAAAACTTCTTCTTTGGCTTTTTCCCTTGCCATTTTTAAATCATTTTTTGCGGCTTCAGTTTTTTCTTTCTTAACTTTTGATTTATATTCTGACTCAATGGCGTCCATAATTCCATCTCTTGCCTGTTCATTAACTTTGGTGACTATATAAGAAGAGAAATAAATAACTTTTTCCAATTGCTGGGAACTTTTGTCCAAAACCAAACCCATTCTTGAGGGAACTCCCCTTAGAAACCAAATGTGAGATACCGGAGTGTACAATTTTATGTGCCCCATTCTCTCTCTTCTTACAGAAGACTTTGTAACCTCAACCCCGCACCTGTCGCAAACAACTCCTTTATATCTTATCCTTTTATATTTTCCGCAGGCGCACTCATAATCTTTTTCTGGTCCAAAAATTCTTTCATCAAAAAGTCCGTCCTTTTCAGGCTTTTGTGTTCTGTAATTAATTGTTTCGGGTTTAATTACTTCGCCATGAGACCAGGACATAATATCCTCGGGCGAAGCAATTTTAATTCTTATTGATTCTAAGTCTAATACTCGCATTGGTTTAGGTTTTTAATAATTATGAAAGAAAAAAATTAAAAATTGAAATTACTTTTTGTAATCCCTGTTGTCTCTTCGGTCTTCCCTATCGTCTCTTAGTTCTCTTGGTCTTTCTCTTACTTCAACTGCCATGCCGAGTGATTTTAATTCGGCAACAAGCAAGTTAAACGAAGCTGGAATATTCGGATTCCTAATCGGCTCGCCTTTCAAAATTGATTCGTAGGCCGCAGCTCTTCCTTGCACGTCATCTGACTTAATTGTCAGCATTTCCTGCAAAGTGTGGGCAACACCATATCCCTCCAAAGCCCAGACTTCCATTTCACCGAATCTCTGTCCTCCAAATTGCGCTTTTCCTCCCAATGGCTGTTGAGTAATTAAAGAATAAGGTCCAATAGATCTGGCGTGAACTTTGTCGTCAACCATGTGGATTAATTTCATCACATACATGTATCCCACTGTTATCGGTTTTGGAAACGGCAAACCAGTTTTTCCGTCATATAGCGTAACTTGTCCTGACTCTGGCAAACCTGCTTCTTTTAATTCCGCTTTTACATCTGCCTGAGTAGCTCCAATTAATGCCGGAGAAATTGCGATATAATTCAATTTATGCGCTGCCCAGCCAAGGTGAGTTTCCAAAATTTGTCCCAAGTTCATACGAGATGGGACAGACAACGGAGAAACACACAAATCGATTGGAGTTCCGTCTGCCAAAAACGGCATTTCGGCTTCCGGCAAAATTTTTGAAACAACTCCTTTATTTCCATGGCGTCCAACCAACTTGTCTCCAACTTTTGCTTTTCTGGTTTCAGCAATTTCAACTCTGATTCTTTTTATAACTCCGGGCTCTAATTTGTGTCCCAAATCTCTTGAAAATATTTTTACATTAACAACTTTTCCTTTTTTTCCGTGCTCCATTCTCAAAGAAGAATCCTTAACATCTTTTGCTTTTTCGCCGAAAATCGCCCTTAATAATCTTTCTTCCGGAGTTAATTCTGCTTCTCCTTTTGGTGAAATTTTTCCAACCAAAATGTCGTTAGGGCCAACTTCAGCTCCAACTCTTACAATTCCCTCTTCGTCCAAATCTTTTAATTTTTCTTCTCCAACATTTGGAATATCCGAAGTTGTAACTTCGGGCCCAAGTTTTGTTTCACGGACATCACAAGTGAAATCTTCTATATGTATAGAAGTGAACTCGTCTTCTTTGACTAATTTTTCTGAAATAGTAATTGAGTCTTCAAAACCTCCTCCCCTCAAGGGCAAAAAGCAAACTAAAATATTTCTGCCCAAAGCCAACCGGCCCTGGGAAATTGCCGCGCCATCGGCCAGCACATCTCCTTTTTTAATTTTTTCACCCTTTGTAACTATCGGCCTTTGATGAAAGCAAGAATATTGGTTGGTTCTGACAAATGTCTGCAATTCATAATTTTCTTCCTGCTTTTTCCCCGAAAAATCATACTCAACCTTGATATGCTGAGCATCTGCTTCTGTTACAACTCCATTTCCTTCAGCAAGCACTACTTGGCCGGAATCTCTGGCAACATTTCTTTCGGTTCCCGTTCCAACTAAAGGAGCTTCCGGCCTTATCAACGGAACAGCTTGTCGTTGCATATTGGAACCCATAAGCGCTCTGGAAGCGTCATCGTGATTTAAAAACGGAATTAAAGAAGTGGCAACTGAAATAAATTGTTTTGAAGAAACATCTATATAATCAATACTGTTAATTTCAACTTCAGCCGGTTCGCCCTTTACCCTCGCCTCAACTTTGTTTGGCTCAACTTCGGGAAGAATTCTTAACGAATCCGACAAAGGAACCGAAGCTGGAGCTATATTGTGCCTTTCCTCTTCCTGGGCTGAAAGATATTCTATTTCGTCAGACACTTTCCCGTTTTTTACTTTAAAATATGGAGCTTCAATAAAACCGTACGGGTTGATTCTGGCAAAAGAGGCCAAGTGTCCAACCAATCCGACATTAGGACCTTCGGGAGTTTCAATAGGACAAATTCTGCCATAGTGAGAAGGTTGCACGTCTCTAACTTCAAAACCCGCTCTTTCTCTGGTCAATCCTCCCGGTCCCGTTGTCGTTAATCTTCTCTTGTGCTCTAGTTCAGCCAATGGATTTTCGTTATCCATAAACTGAGAAAATGTTGAAGAAGTATAAAACTCTTTCACAACGGCTATTAACGGCCTTGGATTTATCAATTGTATTGGAGTTACTGTCCCGGCTTCTAGGGTAGACATTTTATCTTTAATAATTCTTTCCATTCTCATCATTCCAACTCTCAGCCTGTTCTGCAAAAGCTCAGAGAGCGTCCTCACTCTTCTATTCCCCAAATGGTCAACCTGGTCTGCTTTTGCCATCGGATCGTTATTCATCCTGATAACCTCTTTAACAACCTCGACTATGTCTTCTATTTTTAATATCCTGTCTTCTTTTGCAATTTCTCTGTTTAAATCTTTTGGAGCCAAATTGGGCAATCTTAACCATGTTTTCCATCTTCCAACCTTTGACAAGTCATACCTGTCAAAATTAAAAAACATATTAAAAATCAAATCCTGCGCGGTATCCGGCGTTACCAAGTCTCCCGGCCTCAGTCTTCTATATACTTCAACCAGCGCTTCTTTCTGGTCTTTGCAGGTGTCCCTTTTGAGCGTTTCTTTTATATATTTTATTTCTCCTGTATCTGTATCTTTAAATGCTTTCTCAACTTTTTCAATTCCGTCCAAACCCAAAGCCATAAGCAAAGTAGTGGCAGGAACTTTTCTCTTTCTGTTAATTTTAACTCCGATAAATCC
Source organism: uncultured Candidatus Saccharibacteria bacterium (assembly GCA_964404005.1). Lineage (GTDB taxonomy): Bacteria > Patescibacteriota > Minisyncoccia > Minisyncoccales > Staskawiczbacteraceae > XYD1-FULL-39-28. The sequence continues at coordinate 894 of CAYOIH010000005.1, read as the reverse complement.
GGACTCTTCTGTTTCAAATTCCAGCCATGCGCCCCTGTTGGGGATTATTTTAGAACCGAAATAATTTCTGCCCTTCGATGACCTCATTGTAAAAAAGGCTCCGGGAGATCTGATAAGCTGGGACACAACAACCCTTTCAACTCCATTTACAACAAAAGTGCCCCTTTCTGTCATAACGGGAAAATCAGCAAGATATACTTCCTGCTCTTTAACTTCTTTTGTTTTTAGATTTACGAGTTTTATTTTGACCCTTAAAGAGGATTCTAGAGAGTCGTTATTTTTTTTGGCTTCTAGGCCATTTTTATAATTCGGTTTTGAGAGTTTATAATCCTGGAACCAGAGCTCAAATTCTTTGCCGGTATAATCTCTGATTGGAGAAATTTCTTCTAATAGTTCTTTTACCCTCACTTTCCAAAAATCTTCCCATGTTTCCTTTTGCATCGTCAAAAGGTGGGGAGTTGAGAAAGAGAGTTTAGATTTTGAAAAGTTTTTTACCTTACTTATAATTTCTGCCATTAAAAATTATGTTGTAGAGAGAGTTCGACCCTACAGGTTAAGAATATTTACAAACCCCGTTAGAAATTTGCCGGGGCAAATGTGCGTTTTTTATAATTTGTTGTTGTCTTAGAAAACATTGGCGACGAAAGTTCAGCTGAACTTTCGTCGCGATGATACTACATCGCAAATTTTTAACTGGGTAAAAACAAAAAATTTCGGTACTAAAAATAACCGAAAATTGGATATTTGATTTTCCTTAGAGTAAAGTGGCCACTTCTTATTTACGGCCCATTGATCAGATGAGCCCAATGTAATTACATCTTAATCTTTTTTATTAAAGGTGTCAAGTCTTGCACTGGCCACTGGTATACTTTACAGTATGAGGCACTTAAAACA
>CAYOIH010000004.1:0-36423 GCA_964404005.1 uncultured Candidatus Saccharibacteria bacterium | reverse complement strand
GAAGAGGCAAAAAATCAATTAATAGACTGTAAACTATGTTCAGTGGCTTGAACAGCTTATTTCAAAATTTTGACGAAGTGCTATAATGGCTTAACAAATTAATAATATGATTATAATAATTGGTCTGGGAAATCCAGGCAAAAAATTTGAGAATACGCGCCACAATGTCGGATTTATGGCGATTGACGAATTCGCAAGGAAAAACGATTTTCCTGAGTTTAAGTTGCAAAAAAAATCAAATTCACTTGTTTCTGAAAAACCCTTCGACTCCGCTCGGGGTGGCGAGAAAATAATTCTCGCCAAACCGCAGACCTTTATGAATGAATCGGGAAAAGCCGTGCGAGCAATAACTAAGCCCTACACCCTAAATCCTAAACCCTTATTAGTGGTTATCCACGATGACATTGATCTGCCTGTTGGAAAAATAAAAATCATAAAAGAAAGAGGCTCGGCGGGCCACAAAGGAGTTGAATCAATAATTAAAAACATTGGCAACGACGGATTAATTAGAATTAGAATTGGGATAGGTGGCGAAAAAAATATTGACGCTATGAAGATTGTTTTAAAAAAGTTCTCGAGTGGAGAACAAAAAACAATAAACGAAACTCTACAAAAAGTATCCTGCGCCCTTGATTTATTTATCGACGAAGGATTAGAAAAAGCGATGAATGAATATAATAAATAGAGATTTAAATCAGTTATTGATAGTTTCAATTACCCCTTATTTTATAGATAAGGAGCTTTTGTGGTTTACAGAAAACCTTCAGCAAATGCTGGATGCAAAGCATTCACAATCATTTTTTGAAAACAATATAATATTTTTACAAAAAGATCATAGCTTTCAGTTTTCACAATTTTTAAGGAAACTGGACGAGATGGGATACGAAAGAGTTTTCAAGGTTTCTGAGCCCGGTGAATTTTCACAACGCGGAGGGATAATTGATGTGTTCCCCATCAACCTGAAAAACGCGGTACGTTTAGATTTTTTAGGAAACGAAGTAGATGGGATAAAAGTTTTAGATATAAAAATTGAGGACGAAAAAAAATCAAAAGAAGTTCTAAAAAAGAAATTAAAATCACAAAAACTATTTTCTGAATTAAAAGGATTAAAACCCGGAGATTATTTGGTTCACCTAGATCACGGCATAGCACGGTTTGCAGGAATTGAAAATTTTCAGTTTTCAGTTTCTAATTTTCATTCAAACCAAAAAATTGAAGCCCCCGGAAAGTGAAAGCAAATATTATGTTTTAGAATATGATAAAGACGACAAGCTTTACGTGCCCCTGGGCCTGGAAAGAAAATTATCCAGATATGTTGGTTTCCAAGACCCAAAAATTTCAAGGCTGGGTTCGTCGCTGTGGCAAAAGACAAAAGGAAAGATAAAAGAAAGCGTTAAAAAATTAGCCAAAGAGCTTTTGCAATTATACGCGCAAAAAGAAGTTTCCGAGAGGGCTCCATATATAGAAGATAAAGAAATGGAAAACCAGTTTAGGGCAGGATTCGCTTTTCAGGAAACTCCAGACCAGCTCCAGACAATAGAAGATATTAAAAATGATTTGCAAAAAACAAAGCCAATGGATAGAATTGTCTGCGGAGATGTTGGATTTGGCAAAACAGAAGTGGCCATGAGAACCGCCCTGTTGGCTTCGGCAAATAGCAGACAAACAGCCTTAATCTGTCCCACTACGATTTTAGCAAACCAGCATTTTAATTCCTTTAAAAAAAGGTTTTCCGCCATAGGCGGATCCGCCTCCGGCGGAGAAAACTCATTAGTTAGAATCGCTTTACTTTCCGGACTACAAACAAAGACCGAACAGAAAAAAATTGTTGAGAACTTAAAAGAAGGAAGAATAGATATTATAATCGGCACACACAGGCTTTTATCAAGGGATGTGGAATTTAAAAATCTTCAGCTTTTAATAATTGATGACGAACAAAAATTTGGCGTAAAACAAAAAGAAAGATTAAGACAGTTAAAATCAAGCCTTGATGTTTTAAGTTTGTCGGCAACGCCAATCCCTCGTACAATTTATTTGGCAATGTCTTCTTTAAAAAATATAAGTTTAATGCAAACTCCGCCAATGGGCAGGCAGGCAATAAAAACAGAGGTTCTCCCTTATAGCGAAAAAGCAATCAAAAAAATTATTAATGCCGAATTGAAAAGAAAGGGCCAAGTTTATTTTTTGCACAACCGGGTGCAAACTATCGAGATGAAGACCCGCGAACTAAAAAAACTCTGCCCGAAGGCAAAGATAGATTTAATCCATGGCAGAATGCCGGAAAAAAAATTGATAAAAATAATGGATGACTTTCAACAAGAAAAAACAAATGTTTTAGTTGCCACAACTATCATTGAAAGCGGACTGGACTTGCCAAACGTAAACACAATTATAATAGAGGATGCCACGCGGCTTGGGCTTTCACAGGCACATCAGATAAGGGGCAGAGTTGGAAGATCGGGGACAAAAAGTTTTGCCTATTTTATGTATAACAAAAAAGACCTGGCTCCACAGGTAAAAGAAAGACTAAAAACATTAGAAGATGCGCAGGAATTGGGGGCTGGATATAGAATTGCAATCAGGGATTTGGAACTAAGGGGCGCGGGAAATATTTTAGGAAAAGAACAATCGGGCGCTATAAATAAAGTTGGTTTAAATTTGTATTCTCAGCTTTTATCAGAAAGCATCGAAAAATTTAAACAATAAAAAAGAACCCCGAAGGGTTCATGAACGCCAGGCAGATATTTTCTGCCCGATATGAGCAATCAATTTGGTGAGGAACTTATATCTCCCCGCGCTTTCTTCATCCTTGTCAGAAGAAGCCAGCTCTCCTTGTTCTACTTCATCGAGTAGAACTTCCCGACGAGACAAAAGCTCTTTCAATAATGCCCTTTTCTCTTCTTCGGAAAGTTTCTCCAGAATTCTCTCAGCCTTCTCAAAAGAAGGCTTTCTAGCTCCTGCCGACACAAACCTTTCCGCCAATGTTGCAGTAGTCATCTTGGACCTCTGTGCTAAGATGTGAACGATCTATTGAGTTTTACATTAAAACCCATTATCCTTTTATACCGCAAAATATAAAAAAAGCAAGTAAAAATTTCCTTTATCGCAGCATCGTGTTATTATTAAAAAAATGTGCTAATATTTATTCACTAAATAATTTAAAAAATAATAAATGAAAAGTCTGGTCATAGTTGAAAGCCCCACAAAAGCGAAAACAATTCAAAAATTTTTAAGCAACGATTACGTAATAAAATCATCTTTTGGTCATGTAAGAGATCTGCCCAAAAGAGAATTGGGCGTGGATATTGAAAAAGGTTTTGAACCAAAATATGTTGTGCCTCCAAAAGCTAAAAAGGTTCTTGCCGAACTCAAAAAAGAATCTGCAAAAGCAGACAACACCGTACTCGCAACCGACGAAGACCGCGAAGGAGAATCCATTGCCTGGCACTTACAGGAAGCGCTGAAATTAAAAAATCCCCAAAGAATTGCATTCCACGAAATTACCAAAACAGCGATCGAAGATGCTTTGGCGTCGCCAAGGCATATAGATATGAACATGGTAGACGCACAGCAAGCCAGGCGTATTTTAGACAGGATTGTAGGATACAAACTTTCGCCGTTTCTGTGGAAAAAAGTTGCCAAAGGACTATCTGCCGGCAGGGTGCAGTCGGTTGCCGTAAGATTAGTTGTTGAGAGAGAAAGAAAAATTGAAAAATTTATTCCGCAAGAATATTGGGGCATTGAAGCCATGCTTAAAAAATCGGATAAAGAGTTTAATACTTTTTTAGCAAAAAAAGATGGAAAGGTTTTAGATAAATTAGAAATAAAAAATAAAACAGAGGCGGATAAAATTTTACAAGATTTAGCCGACGCAAAATATATTGTTGAATCGATAGAAAAAAAGGAAGCAAGGAGAAACCCTGCTCCCCCATTCACAACAAGTACCCTACAACAAGTAGCTGGCCAAAGATTAAAATTTTCTGCAAAAATGACTATGTCTTTGGCCCAGCGCCTTTATGAAGAAGGAAATATTACATATCACAGAACAGATTCTCTAAATCTTTCTGAAAGCTCATTAAGCGCCGCAAAAGATTTTATATCAGAAAAATATGGCCAAAATTACTGGGCCGGTCAATCAGTAAAATATAAAACAAAAGATAACTCTGCCCAAGAAGCTCACGAAGCGATAAGGCCCACCGAGGCAAGCAAAACCCCAGAGTCGTTGAGTGGAATTGACGCCAGACAATTAAAGCTTTACACTCTGATTTGGCAAAGATTTATTGCCTCTCAAATGGCTCCGGCTATTTTTGATTCTGTGTCCACAGATATACAAGCGAATAACTATATATTTAGAGCTAATGGACAAACATTAAAGTTTGATGGATTTTTAAAGGTTTACCCTACAAAATTTGAAGAAGTAAGTCTCCCCGATCTGGAAAAAAATGATGAACCCGCCCTTATAAAAATAGACCCTCAACAGCATTTTACAGAGCCTCCGGCAAGATACACAGAAGCCAGCCTGATAAAAGCTTTGGAAAAACACGGCATAGGCCGTCCATCAACTTATGCTCCGATTTTATCGACCATACAAGATAGAAATTATGTGGCTAAAAATGACCAAAAAAGATTGTTCCCAAGCGAGATGGGAATAATAGTCAATGATGTTCTGGTAAAAAATTTTCCCCAGATAGTTGATGTTGATTTTACAGCAAAAATGGAAAAAGAATTAGACGAAGTCGCAGAAGGCAAAGATACATGGGAAAAAACCTGCAAAGATTTTTATAGCCCCTTTGCCAAAAACCTTGAAGAAAAATACAAGGAAGTGGTAAAATCAGACTTGACCCAAAAAACAGACAAAATTTGCCCGAAATGCGGGGCTCCGCTAATTGAGCGCCTTGGAAGGTTCGGCAGATTCTACGCATGCTCAAAATTTCCTGAATGCAAATACACAGAGTCTGTTGAGGGAGACACAGACACGTTAAATATAGCTTGCCCCAAGTGTAAAGAAGGAAAAATAACAGGAAAAAGGACAAAAAAAGGAAAAATATTTTACGGATGCAACCGATTTCCAAAATGCGATTTTGCCTTGTGGGATAAACCGATAAACGAATTTTGTCCGCAGTGCAACTCTTTGCTTATAGAAAAGGGGAAAAAGATCAAATGCTCGAATAGGGATTGTGATTATATTAAAAAGTAACTAGAGGCAGAATGAGCGACGATATACAAAAACTGATAAAAAGAAGCTCTGACCCAAAATTAATTGAAGGTGTTTTTGGTTTTGCAAAAGAGGCATACAAAGATAAACATAGGGCCTCCGGAGAAAATTATATCTTCCATGCGGTAAGGGTGGCATCTATGCTGGATAAGATGGACCTTGATCCGTCGACAATAGCCTTCGCGCTTCTTCACGACGTATTAGACGATGTCCCCGATTCAGCAAGAGCGATAGAAATAAAAGAAATCGAAAAAAAGTTCGGCAAGGACATAAGCCTCCTCGTAGAAAAAATTTCAACGCTAAGCAAGGTCCGATATTCGTTGTCAATTGCCATAAAAGACAGAAAAGCATTTGGTCGGGAAAAGGCTGAAAATTTAAGAAAAATGTTTTTGGCGCTGTCCGGAGATTTGAGGGTGATTTTGGTGGAGTTAACTTCAAGACTGGACGGATTAAATTTTTTACGTTATTTGCCGCAGGACCAGCAAAAATTATTTGCCCTGGAAACTTTGCAAATTTTCGTGCCGGTTGCAAACAGATTGGGATTATCTGAAATAAGAAGAAATCTTGAAGATTCTGCTTTTTCCTACTTATTCCCTACCAAGTTTAAATGGTTAAAAGAAAACATCAAAGGACAACATGAAGAAAGGGAAAAATATTTAAGAAAATTTATTCCAAGGCTTAAAAAAATCTTTGCAAAAGAGAGAGTAAAAATTTCAGACATAAATTATCGGGCAAAATCTTACTGGAGCACATACCGAAAGATAGTAAAGCACGACATGAATTTTGATAGAATCCACGACTTGCTGGCTTTAAGAATAATCTCCACCGATGTCGAAAACTGTTACCGAATTTTGGGAGTGTTACACAAACATTTTAAGCCGATTTCCGAAGAAATAAACGACTATATAGCCAAGCCGAAACTAAACGGCTATAGGTCCCTACACACCACTATTTTTTCTTCATCCTCCCAAATTTTGCTTAACCAGCAAGGCTTGGATAAAAAAAAATTAATCAGAGAAAAAGGCAAAACTTGGGAAGGCAAGCAAGACAAAATTACCGAAGTTCAAATAAGGACAGAGGAAATGCACAGAGAGGCCGAATACGGCGTCTGCGCGCACTGGTCTTACAAAGAAGGGGTTGACCTTATGAAAGAGGGAAAAAGTTTTGATTGGGTAAACCCCGTTAGAAGTCGGGGTGGTCTGGAAATAATACAAAAAAAACAAACTTCTAACGGGGTAAAAGATATCCCCGAATTTTGGAAAACCTTTAAAATAAACTTTTTCACGAATCAGGTTTTTTGCTTCACTCCAAAGGGAGATGTTATTGTTTTGCCAAAAAACTCGACTCCAGTTGACTTTGCATACGCGGTGCACTCCAATATAGGCGACCATTGTGAATTGGCAAAAGTTGGTGGAAAAATAATGCCACTTAATCACGTTTTAGAAAACGGAGATATAGTTGAAATTACAATCAATAAGAAAAAAAATCCCTCAAAAGATTGGCTAAGGTTTGTTAAAACATCCCTGGCAAGATCCCGTATAAGAAAATTAACCGGCGAGGACGGATCCGCCCTAAAATTCCCCTTATCTATTCCGGGTTTCATAAAAAGAAAAATAGTAGAAATTTCTGAGGCCTCCAAAAAAAAGCGGGCGGAAAAAGAAAAAATCGAAAAAAACAAAGGTGGACAGATTTATTTAGCAGGACAAAAGGGAATGCTTGTTCATATGGCAAAGTGCTGCAACCCCAGACCGGGAGATAAGGTCGGCGCATATCTTACTAAAAACAGGTCAACCGTTTTACACCGCATTTCATGCGATAATTTTAAAAAACTATCTGAAAAATTCCCGGATAAAGTAATCGAGGCATCATGGAAATAGGCTTGAAAATTGTCTAAAAAAATGGTAGAAATATATAAATGCCGAGGTGATGAAATTGGTAAACATGTCGGACTCAAAATCCGATGCCCTTAAAAGCTTGAGGGTTCAAGTCCCTCCCTCGGCACAATTAAAAAGCGAGGTTAAACCTCGCTTTTTTGTTTACACCTCGTATTCTTGCAATGGTTCTGGAATTATAACTTCATCTTATGAGGGTTATTAAATAATAAATTGCCAACGAAGATATAAATCCCGAAGCAGCTCCGCCCAAGATATCGCGGAACCAATGCACTCCGCAAAAAACCCTGGCAAAACCTACTAAACAAGAACATGCAATAAAAATCATTGCCAGGGGCACACTATAAAAAAACAAGTAAAAAGACATTCCAAAAGCCAAAGAAGCATGGCGTGAAGGAAAAGACGGATTTTTGGGCACAGGAATCAAAATATTGGTTCCCTTTATCTCTGCCGGCCTTCTTTCTTTGTAGAAAAAATAAATTATCTTATCGAAAATAAAAGCAGCGCAAAGCCCGGATAATAAAGAATAAGCGAATATTCCCCTGCTATGAAAAAAAATAGCTGACACAAACAAACCAAGCGCCATTAAATAAATAAGCTGCCTGGCGCAGAAAATTTCAAAAGCATCCAGCAAATTCGATTTACCGGCAAGGCGGTTTATGTTTTTGAAAAAAGAAAGCATTATTTAGGAAGCGGAAATTTCTTACAAAACTTTTTAATTTCTTCCCTGACTTTTTTTACAGATTTAGGGTTTGAAACAACTTCGTTTATCCAACCGGCTATTGTTTTCATTTCTTTCTCTTTCATCCCTCTGGTTGTAATTGCAGGAGTTCCCATTCTTATTCCAGAGGGCTTAAATGGCGGAGCCGGATCAAAAGGAACAGTATTTTTATTTATCGTAATTCCTGCAGCCTCAAGCAAATCCTGCGCTTCCGGGCCTCCGATATTTTTATTTCTCAAGTCAACCAAAATTAAATGGTTATCAGTCCCACCCGTGACTAGATTAAACCCATGGCTTTTTAACCCTTCTGCCAAAGCTTTTGCATTTTTTACTATTTGTTTTGCATATTTTTTAAACGCCGGCGTGGAGGCCTCTTTTAAACAAACTGCAACTGCGGCAATTTGATGCATATGGGGACCGCCCTGAAGACCGGGAAAAATTGCTTTATCAATTTTTTTTGGTAACTCGGGGTCTTTTTCAATTCCTTTCTGGGTTACCATTATTAATCCGCCCCTTGGCCCCCTTAGAGTTTTATGGGTTGTTGTAGAAATAATATGCACGTATGGCGTGGGGCTTGGATGGGCGCCGCCAACAACCAATCCTGCGATATGGGCGATATCAGCTGCCAAATAAGCTCCCACGGAATCTGCTATCTCTCCCAGCCTCTTCCAATCAAAAATTCTTGGGTAAGCCGTAGCTCCCACAAATATCAACTTCGGCTTGTTTTCTTTAACTAATTTTTCCATACCCTCGTAATCCAGCAATCCTGTTTTTTCGTCAACTCCGTACTGCACCGAATTATAAAACTTGGCAGAAAAATTAACTTTCCAACCATGGGTCAAATGTCCGCCCATTGGCAGAGCCATTCCCATTATTGTATCTCCAGGCTCGCAAACAGCCATATAAACAGCGGCATTTGCAGGAGAGCCGGAATACGGCTGGACATTAGTGTGCGCCACTTTAAATAATTTTTTTACCCTATCTCTGCACAAATTTTCCAATATATCGTAATATTTTAACCCTGCATAATACCTTTTTCCAGGATAGCCTTCTGCGTATTTATCAGTTAAAATTGAGCCTAACGCTTCGCGCACAGCAGGCGAAGAATGGTTTTCCGAAGGAATCATTTCAAGAGACGTTTTCTGCCGTTCCGTTTCCAAATCAATTAATTTTGCTATTTGCGGATCCTGTTTAGATAGTTTCATAATTTTTATTTTCTTAAAATTTTAATTTTATCTTTTGTTAAATCAATTATTTTTGATAGTTCTGCTTTTCTTAAATCGCCTCCATTTATGGCTAAAATATTCAATCTCCCAAATTGCTCTATTATATCACTTATTTTTGATATCGGCGGTTGGCCGGAAATGTTTACCGAAGTTTGGGCTATGGGTTTGTTAAATTCTTTAAATATTTTCTGTATCAAATTATAGTCTGGCATGCGCATCCCAATCGTACCATTTTTATAAACCAGCACAGATAGAGGCCCGTCCTCTATCTGTTTTGCTTTCAAGATAAATGTTATGGCTCCGGGCCAGGATTCTTTTAATTTTTTTTCCTGATCTCTTGAAATATCGGCATATCTTTTTGTCATTTCAATATTTCTTACAAATACACCCAATGGCTTTGATTTTTGTCTTTTCTTTATTTTATATATTTTTTCAACTGCTTTTTTGTTTGTGGCATCGCAAATTAATCCATAAACAGTATCTGTGGGGCAGACTAAAACTGCCCCGTTCTCCAGAGCAGTAATTATTTCATTTATATTTACTTCATTTTCCCTGATCGTTTCCATGCCCTTTTAAAAATTCAGAAACTTTTGCCACATCGTCCGGGTTTCCGAAGTCTTTCCAGAAATCTTTAATCTTCTTTATTTTTACTTTTTTATCCTTCGCTAAAAGGGAAACAACATCTGTCACTTCATACTCCCCCCTAGAAGATTTTGTTATTTGCGATAATTTCTCAAAAACATCAGGGGTAAACTTATATAATCCGGCGTTAATTAAATTGCCCACAAATTCCTTTGGCTTCTCAATTATTTTATCTAAAAAGTCTTCCCCGTCAGGAACTAATACTCCATATTTTTCTGGGTGATCATTAAGTAGCCCTGCAACGTAACAATATTTATCATCCACATTCATTGATTTTAAATCATTTATTGAAAAAAGATTATCTCCACAGATATACAAAAATTGCTCCTTTATTTTACCTTCGGCACACATTAATGGGCAGGCGGTTCCGTATTTTTCTTCTGGATTAAAAAGATTGAATTGGTTAATAAATTCTATTTTAAATTCACCACCAGCTGGTGGTTTATAATTTTCCGTGAAGTCCTCCATCATCTTTTGTATATATCCTCCAACCACAATTACGTCTCTATACCCAGCCAGAAAAAGATTATCTAAAAGATAGGCTAAAAAAGGTCTGTTATTAACCATTATTAGATGCTTGGGCTTATCTTTTGATAGATGCAACATGCGGGTCCCTTGGCCAGCAGCAGCTATTACAACTTTTTTAATCATTGTTTGAATGCTAAATTAAATGCCTTAATATTCAAATCTAAATATTTTTGCGGAATTACTGTTTCTAGGGATTTTATAAATGACTCTTTTTTCAACGGGATAAGATTATTTTTTACAGCATACCCCAATAAATAAACTCCGGCAACAACATCTTTATCCAATTCCTTTTTGCATATTTCAACGGCTGGAACTAAATGAACTCGATTTTTTCCGACCCTATTTAGGTTATCTAAAATTTCCTGCTCCGCCGGATAACCCAAGAACCCCATAGAATAATCGTTTATCACAAATGCGGTTTTAGATCCCGCAAAAGCAATGTCTCTCAATGTCTCCGCTAATTCTAAACCGACTATTAAATCAGCCCCACCAAAGGAAACAAGGGGAGAGTAAACTTTTTTACCGAACCTTACATGGGTTACAACACTTCCGCCTCTTTGAGAAAGCCCGTGAAGCTCGGAAGATTTTACGTCATACCCTTGCTCAAGGCAGGCTTGATCTAAAATAGTGACCAAGGTTATAATGCCTTGCCCCCCTACTCCTGTCATTATTATGTTAAAATTTTTCATAGGGTTTTAATTTACTTGAGGATTTGTATAAAATTTTTGAAGCTCGGAATTATTTTTTAATCTTCTTTCCAGCAACGCGCATCTGTGTTTGCAGATTATCATTGAAACTTCTTCTTTTTGCATAAAATCTTTTATAGTATCCTCAAGTTCTTTCATATTAACCGGGTCTAAAGTTCTAACATATTTTACTCCGCAAGCCCTTGCCACGTCTTCTATTTTTATGTCGTAAGTATCGTCTCCCATAAGCGTTTTTCCCATTCCCGGATTTTGCTGATGGCCGGTCATCGCCGTAATCCTGTTGTCTAAAACAATAATCAGCGGATTTGATTTGTTATAAACTGCGTTTATCAATCCCGGAATTCCAGAATGAAAAAAAGTCCCGTCTCCGATAAGAGAAATTACCTTCTGATTTGTCGACTTGCTTACCCCGTGCGAAATACCCATAGAAGCCCCCATAGAAAACAGATAATCTTGTATGTTGTGAGGAGGAAGCCCAGCCATCATATTGCATCCAATGTCGCCTCCAAAAATTGTGCCTTCGGGAGCTACTCTTTTAATCACTGGTAAAATATTCCAGTAAGGACACCCATCGCATAATTTTGGAAACCTTTTAGGGATCTCTATTTTTATGCCGGCAACACGAACCGCGGGCTTTACCTTTTTGCCAAGAACTTTTGCCAAGGCAAAGGAAACTTTTTCAACATCCAATTCTCCCGTTTCCGGCAAAACATTCTTACCGAATATCTCCAGCTTTAGATTTGCGTCCGCTGCTATAGCTTTCACTTCTTTTTTTATATAGTGCTGCATTTCTTCAACAACTATAATCTTTTTTAATGGTTTTATAAATTTTACAATTTTTTCTTTTGGCAATGGATAAAAAAATCCCAACTTCAAAACCGGCAGATCCAATTTCATCTGCTCTAACGCCTCTTTAGCATACATATAAGAAATACCCGAGGCGATTATCCCAACTTTAGATTTCCCGCCCAAAGTCCCATTTATCGCTGACTTTTCGGCGTAAGTTTGTATTCTTTTTATCTTTTTGAGAAGCTCCAATTTCATCTCTAAAACCCGCGGAGGCATTGTACAGAACTGGTAAGGATTTTTTATAAATTCGCCCTTTTTAAAATCTTTTTTCGCCGGAGTATCGAAAACCACCGGAGCCCGCTGATGGGCAACCCGGGTGGTGCTTCTTATAATCACTGGAATATTAAATTTTTCAGAAATCTCAAACCCAAGTTTAGTGAAGTCATAGCATTCCTGCGGGCTTGAAGGATCTAAAAACGGGATGTGCGACAAATAAGCATATCCTCTTGAATCTTGCTCTGATTGGGCAGAACTATGGCAAGAAGGATCGTCAGCTACAACAATAACCATTGGAGCTTTTGTGCCGGTATAAGCCAAGGGAAATAAGCTGTCAGAACAAACATTCACGCCAAAACTCTTCATATTAACTAAAGACCTTAAGCCGGAAAAACTAGCGCCGATTGCAGATTCTAACCCCACCTTTTCATTTGTCGCCCATTCAGCATAAACTCCGTTTTCTTTTGCTATTCTACCGAATTCATCGCCAATTTCAGCTGAGGGACACCCCGGGTATCCGGAAACAAAGTCAACGCCCGCAGCCAGTGCCCCCCTAACTATTGCTTCATTTCCCAATAAAACTTTTCTTGTGATCATATAACAATATTAATTAATTTATTCGGTACAAAAATAAATTTTTTGATTTCGTTGTCGTTAATCAATAATTTTATTTTCTCTAACTTTAAAACTATCTTTTCCGCATCTTTCGGGGAAATGCCAAAATTAACCTCTACTTTATCCCTCACTTTACCATTTATTTGCACCATTAAGAGTGTGGTTTGGTCCTCAATTAATTTTTCGTCGTACTTCGGCCATTTTTGTTCGCAGCACATTTCTTTCGAGCCCATCCCAGACCAAATTTCTTCGGCTATATGCGGAGCGAAAGGAGACAGAATTTTTAAAAAATCCGCTAAATCTCTTTTGTCCAACCCTATTTCAGAGGTCTGCCAGGCATTTACAAATTCCATTGTAGAACTTACAGCTGTATTAAATTTCATCAACTCAATATCCTCTGAGACTTTTTTAATGGTCTTGTGTAAAAGTTTCTTTAAATTTTCATCTGATTTTTCCGGTAATCCTTTTTTAGAAGCCAGATTATAAACCTTTTCTATAAATCTTCTGCAACCAACAACTCCCTTAGAATCCCAAGGAATCATCTGCTCAAATGGCCCCATAAACATTTCGTAAAGACGCAGAGTATCGGCTCCATATTGCTTTATAATTATGTCCGGATTTATAACGTTTCCCTTGGACTTTGACATTTTAATCCCGCCTTCGCCCAAAACCATTCCATGAGAAGTTCTTTTTTTGTATGGCTCAGATCCGACTACGGCAGGGATTACTTTAATGTCCCACAAAAATTTAAAAATAAACCGAGAATACAAAAGGTGCAGAGTCGTGTGTTCCATCCCGCCATTATACCAGTCAACCGGCATCCAATATTTTAACAATTTTTCGTCGACAAATTCTTTGTTATTTTTAGGGTCTATATATCTTAAATAATACCAGTTAGACCCCGCCCAATTAGGCATTGTATCTGTTTCTCTTTGAGCTAACCCTTTGCATTTGGGGCACATGGTATCAACCCATTTTTTAATTAAAGATAACGGCGACTCTCCTGTGTCTGTCGGCTTATATTTTTTAACATTCGGCAATTTAACGGGTAAATCTTTTTCAGCAACCGGCTGCCAGCCACACTTTTTACAATAAACCATTGGTATTGGTTCACCCCAATAATGCTGGCGCGAAAAAACCCAGTCCCTTAATTTATAATTAATTTTTGGTTGAGCCGACCCCTTGGAGGCCAGCCACATTATTATTTTTGGCCGGGCTTCCGCGGATTTTAATCCATCAAACTGCGCTGAATTATAAAGCGTCCCATCGTCTTCAAAACATTCTTCCAAATTTTTTACCTTTTGAGATGACATCTCATCATCTGGCTTAATGGAGGTGCGCAAAGGAATTCCATATTTCTTCGCCATTTTAAAATCCCTTTTATCATGCGCGTCGGCAAAAACAGCTCCGGTGCCATATTGTTCTAAAACAAAGTCAGCCGTCCACACCGGCATTTCTTCATTCGTCGCAGGATTTCTGACTATAATTCCTTCTAATTGCACGCCCGTTATGTCTTTATCCTGGTTTGTCCTGTCTATATCAGAAATATTTTTTATGTCTTCTCTGTATTTTAAAACCTCCTCAATATTTTCAATTTTTGTTTTATGGTCATCTATAAATTTATGACCAGGGGATAATATTAAAAACGTTCCAGAAAATATCGTATCTATTCTGGTTGTAAAAACGTCTATAGATTCTTCGATCCCTTCAACGGGAAATTTAACCATGGCTCCATGAGATTCGCCTATCCAATCTTTTTGCTGTGTCTTAATTTTTTCCAGATAATCAACCGAATCTAAATCTTTGATTAATCTATCGGCGTAATTAGTAATTTTAATCATCCACTGATCTTTTTCTCTTTTTTCAACTTTTGCTCCACACCTCTCACACTTCCCGTCAATAACTTCTTCGTTTGCCAAACCTATTTTACAGGATGGACACCAATTAATATTTATTTTAGCTTTATAAGCAAGCCCGTTCTCAAATAATTTCACAAAAATCCACTGTGTCCATTTATAGTATTTTGGATCTGTTGTGTCTATTTCCCGAGACCAGTCAAAAGACCAGCCCAAACTTTTCATCTGTCGCCTAAAATTTTCTGTATTTTTATTTGTAACCACAGATGGATGAACCCCCTTTTTAATAGCGTAATTTTCAGTCGGCAAACCAAAAGCATCCCAGCCCATTGGGTATAAAACATTAAACCCCTGCATCCTCCTTTTACGAGCAATAATGTCTAGGGCAGTATAGCTCCGGCAATGGCCCACGTGAAGCCCGTCTCCAGATGGATAAGGGAATTCCACCAAAAAGTAAAACTTCTTCTTTTTAGAGCCGTTTTTAGCTTTAAAAACGCCGAAAGAATACCATTTATCCTGCCATTTTGACTCTATTTTTTTCGGATTATACTTTACCATAAATTTACTTAGCGTAGCAATATAATTATTTATAATAGCAAAGTTCCTCCCTCGGGTAAATCTTGACATATCATATTTATTATGCTTAAATTAAACCGTGCTATTTCCCAATCCAAAAACCCAAAGATAAGACAAGGAGAAGAGAAATGAAAACGTGGAAAATCGCTATTCTGGTTTCGTTGGTTTTGGCAGCATGCATGATCACCTTGTTGGTAGTCGTTTCTACGCCCAAAAAGACGGCTGGACAGCAGAGCCGACCGGTAAAGCAGGAGATGGTCTGGATTCGTGATTACGGACAAGGCGTATATTACTTCGCCTTCACTGGAGACGAATTCCGAAAATCCGTAGCCGGCTTTCTCAAGCTTCATCCGAATCTGGAAGTAGCAGCTTGCGATGGAGATGTAGTCAGACGCAACGAGTACGGACTGACTAATAGCGATTACGGCGCCACCGTTGGGCACACGGTTTTCTTCCGAGAAAAGAAGTAACTACGCTAAAGGAATGAACCCACTCTCACCCGAGAGGCCTCAAGGGTTCTTTTTTTTATTTTTAGATTTTAAATAATTTTTTGGCGTTTAAGGGAGCGAAGCCCCGCTCAGCGGGGCGAAGCGAACACTTATCCCGCTAAGCGGGATTGGTCAAACTTAAATAGTCTTATTGCATTTGCCGTAGTTGCCTCGGAAATTTCTTCAAAACTTAACCCCTTCAAGTCTGCTATTTTTTGAACAACATATTTTACAAAAATTGGTTCGTTGCGAGCCTCCTTTGGTCCCGCCTGCGGAGGAGTTAAATATGGGCAATCTGTTTCAATTAAAATTTTATCTAAGGGACAACTTTTAACCGCCCCGCTTAAATCTAGTTTAAAAATTATGCCGTTAAAACCTATATAAAAACCTAAATCTAAAAATTGCTTTAACTCTTCACTGTTCCCCGTAAAACAATGGACAACCCCTCTTATGTTTCGCGTCTTCAAAATTTCATACAAATCCTGATGCGCCATGCGTGAATGTATAATAACGGGTAAATTCAATTCTTCTGCTAACTCCAGCTGTTGTATAAAAACTTCTCTTTGCTTTTGTTTAAATAATTCTTTTTTGGCGGTTCCCTTCGGTTTGTAATAATAATCCAAACCAACCTCGCCAATAGCCACCACTTTTTTCGATTTCGCTAATTCTTTATATTTTTCTTTATCAAAATCTTCACCAAACGGAATGAAGGCGCCTTCGTTTTCATCTGTTTTCAACTTTAATAAATCTGTCTTTATATGAAACGGGTGCATACCCACGGCCGCAAAAATCCCTTCATATTTTTCAGCAAGTTTAATTGCTTTTTTTGATGTCTCATATTTTGTCCCCACATTAATACAAACAATGCCCGCTTCGAGCGTTCGTTTTATAACTTCTTCCCTATCACTGTCGTATGCCTTAAAATTTAAATGGCTATGTGTATCAATTAACATTTTATAATCTTATCAGTTTTATAGCAAAAAAAGAAGCGCAACGTGGTGTTGCGCCAAGATTGTGTGATCTTTTATTTGACCGTTCCTGCTGGTTTCATAGCTGGATGTCCATGTCCAGCGGGATTAGTCGCCTCATTGAGTACATGCTCAATAGCCTCAGCACTGCTCGGGTCGACAAATCTTGAGATTTCCTTGTCCCCACGGAAAATAATGACCGTAGGGGTATCTATAATCGCGAGTTCATCGCACATGTCTGCCCTTTGATCAGCAATAAACTCAAGAAGAATCACGCTCTCGTACCTTCGCGACAGTCCGTCTATGTATCCCTTCATCACCCCGCAGGAGGCTATACGCCTCCATGCACTCGAGACGAATACGACAATAAGCGCAGATGATTGCTGTTTCAGCCACCATCTCAACTCCTTGCTGCCGATTTCAGAAACCATAATTTTCTTCATCTCGCTTCCTTTCTAATGTAAAAGGTCAACTACAATCTTATTATATGTGATAATTTAACATATGTCAAGCAACAAAAAAGCGCAGAGAATCTGCGCTATGCTAAAATGGGTTGAAGGCCAAGAAACTTTCTCTCGTCTGGTGATCGCCATTGCTCAAGATTTAAGCGAACACCCGTCAGGCTCTCTGGACAAGAATAAGTGCCAACTATTTTACCGCAACGAATTACGACGACAAATGGGCACTCATTGGAAGAAAGTGCCTGCTTTACTTCGCTGTGTTCACGGGCGCTCATCCAATAAAAGTCAGCTGTACCTTCAAAGTCTCTCGCCAGCCCCTCAAATGAATCAAGGAACTTTTGATAGCAAGCCGACTCGCTGACGAAAAGAATAACTATGGGCTTTCTTTCTCCTGTCTGCCCAGACGAATGCGCAAAAAGACTCTTACCCAATCCACTAAATTGTGGAATTAGTGTTTTTCGCATATCCTTCACGGTCTTCTCCTATTAAAGAATAAAGGAGCAAAAACTATTCATTAATTTTATTCCTAATAAAAAAATCAAGCAAGTGTGTAATAGTGCATAAAAAAAGCGCAACTCGAAAGTCGCACTCTGGCTCGGATATTAGGGGTTATGGGTTGGATGCTTTCTGCCGGCAAGAGAATCTACTTTGCCGGGAATAGCTGCACCGGAAGCATCCGCTTGCGCCTGTTTCTCCCGCTTGATGGCCTCGTAGACCTCCTTGCGGTGAACCGACACGTGCGGAGGGGCATTTATGCCAACCCTAACCTTCTCTCCTCTAATATCAACGATGGTGATCTCGATATCATCGCCGATTATAATCGTCTCATCTCGTTGTCTAGACAAAACTAGCATACCCATAGCAGGTCTCCTTTCCCAGCTAGTGGGAATTTGAGAAAAAGGTCGCTCCTCAAGTCTCCATACTTGAACAAGGAACTATCTTTACTATAAACAAAAATAGAGATAAGTCAAGTCTTCACCCAAATTTACGTAAAAAATTAAGTGAAGACTCAAAAACATCAAAAAATCCGGCGTACGCCAGATTAAAACTATCATTTTTTCAAAAGATTATTTTTCGATTAAAACTCTTGGAAACAGCGCTTCTGATTTTTGCTCGTCAATCTGTTTTTTTATTTTTTCTGCGGTGGCCGGCAAAAACGGTGAAATTAGAATTCCAATTTCTTTTATGGCAGAAAATAAATCGTTGACAACTTCTGATTTTTTTCCGGCCCTGAGCGGAGTCGAAGGGATCTCCCATAATTTTTCTTCATTTATATATTTATCGCAAAAACTTATCAGTTCCCAAACAGCTATCAGCGCCTCGTTAAATTTAAATCCCTCTATCGCTATTTTATAATCATTCTTTATTTCTTTTATTTTTAATTCTAAACTTTTTTTTTGGATTTTTAATTTTGGGTTTTGAACTTCAGATTTGGCTATTCCTAAAACCCGAGCGACTAAATTCCCGACTCCTCCGGCCAAATCTGCGTTGTATCTCTGCTGAAATTTTTCATATGTGAAATCGCCGTCTTCTGTAGGAAGAATTTCCCTTAAAAGATAATACCTGACAGCATCAACACCGTATTTTTTTACCAACTCAGACGGATTAACAATGTTACCCAATGATTTTGACATTTTTTGCCCGTCAACATTTATAAACCCGTGCACAAAAATTGATTTTGGAAGCTTCAATCCGGCAGACAAAAGCATTGCCGGCCAGAATATGGTATGGAACTTCATTATGTCTTTTCCTAAGCAATGCACATCAGCGGGCCAATATTTTTTAAACTGCTTGGTTTCCCCGTAGTATCCAATAGCTGAAATATAATTTGATAGGGCATCGCACCAGACATACATTACTTGTTCTGGATCTCCGGGAACCTCCCATCCCCAATATTTGTCTTTTGTTCTAGAAAAACTAACATCTTCCATCCCCTGTTTTAACATTGCCAAAGTTTCATTTTTTTTGGAATCAGGAATAATTTTTATCTCCCCTGATATAATCTTGTTTTCTATTTCTTTTGTATATTTAGAAATCCTAAAAAAATAATTCTCTTCTTCTATTAATTCTAAGGGTTTTAAGTGTATGGTGCATTTTCCATCAACCATTTCTTTTTCCGTTTTAAAAGCTTCACATCCGGGGCAATAATAGCCCTTATATTTTTTCTTATAAATATCTCCTTTTTCTTCTAATTTCTTCCAAAGCTTTTCTACGGCCGGCTTATGTTTAACCACATCTGTTGTCCTGATAAAATCATCATTGGAAATATTTAAAACTTTGGCAAGCTCCTTAAATTTTCCTGATATCTCATCGGCAAATTCTTGTGGTTTTTTGCCAAGAGATTCTGCTACTCTTAATGTCTTTAACCCATGCTCGTCCGTACCTGTTAAAAAGAAAACATCTTCCCCAAGATTTTTATGATATCTTGCTAAAACATCCGCCTGGATAACTTCTAGTGCAAAACCAATGTGCGGGGCCGCATTTGTATAAGGAATACTTGTAGTAATGTAAAATTTTTTCTTATTACCGAACATAACTTCGTTAGTAGACGCTTTGTTAAAAATTTAATTTAATTGAGGATCCTCTTCTTCTCTTCTTTTTCCTAACAACTCTTTTATAAACTCATAAAATATACCTGATACCGGTACAGCAAAAATGGCCCCCAAAAACCCAAACAGCTTAGCTCCAACCACTAATGAAATAAGCACTAAAACCGGCGGAATGTTTATTAATTTTTTCATTAATATCGGAGTCAAAATCATGTTTTCGGTCGCCTGCACCAATGTTACAGCTATTAACACATAAAGAACCATCATCCAGGAACCGGAAGAAACCATAATAATAAGCGCGAGCATTATGGCTGTAAAAAGTGGGCCTATATAAGGAATAAAATTCAAAAATCCGGCCATTAAGGCGAGCATAAAAACATACTTTATGCCAAAGATATAAAACACAACAAAAGATCCTGCTCCAACGTACAGGCAAGCCAATATTCTAGCCCCAAACCAGCCTGCAACCTTGCTTTGAGCCATTTCAAAAAAAGAAAAAATCTGCTCCTCATATTTCTTCGGGGAAACAAGAGCTAAAAACCTCTCAAGACCCCTCTCTTCTAAAGAAAGGAAAAAAGCTATTGCTAAAATAAAAGCCGTAGACGAAACCCCCCCGAAAAAAGCCATTACTGCATTTAGAACGCCTTTTGAGCTTTCCTGCAATCCGCCGACTAAAAACTCCGTGATACTACTAAACCCTTTCGCTACATCAAAACCAAGGCTCTGTAAAAACGGGCTTATTTGAGTAAAATACCCGGGCAGATATTGGGAAAACTGTTTTAACTCAAATATAAAAACTGGTGCCGTAAGATAAATTAACACTCCAAGCGCTCCAAAGATAGAAAGATAGACCAGCAATATAGCTATTATTTTTGGAATCCTAGTCTTCCTTAAAAAGACTATGGCCGGCTCCAATAAGACAGATATCGCCAGCCCAAATAAAAACCACAAAGCGATCTCTCTGCATAGATAAACGAGATATAAGGCAAAAATCGCTATGAATAATTTAATTATCGATTCCCAAGACACGCTTAAGGTTTGTTCTTGACTCATAGTTTTAATGATTGTTTAAGCTTATCGGCACACTCTGCCTCGAGCGGGCCGATTACAGACAAATTAAGTTTTGACTCTAAAAATATATCTTCCGCTATTTTTTTTATATCTTCTACGGAAACCGCATCAATTTTTTTAAATTTCTCTTCAGGCGTTAAAATATTTTTTTCCAGTAAATCCTGCAGACCATAAAAAGAAGCTTGGCTGTCTGAAGCATCCAGCGACAGAGATGTGGCCCCTTTTAAATAATCCTTCGCCTTTTGTAATTCTCTTTCTACAATTTTTTTATCTTTTACGGCTTTGTATTCCTGAAGAATAAGTTTTATGGATTTTTCTAAATTTTTATGGTCAATGCCCGCCTGCGTCACCAGGTATCCTGTATCTGTAGAATTGTCTGTTGAGGTGTGTATTGAATATGCTAAGCCATTTCTCTCCCTTACTTTTATAAAAAGCCGCGAGCTCATATTGCCTCCCAAAATAACAGCCAGCAAAGCCAGCGCATATTTTCTCTTGTCGAACAAATCGTACGCCCTCACTCCCAGGCAAAAATGCGTTTGGTCTGTTTGTTTATTATGGATTAAAATTTCCGGCTCTGCCTGTTCATCTTTTGCTTTCACTTTATTGACGGCCCGGCCCTTTTTTGCGTTTTTAAAATATCCCGCTATCTTCTTTTCTATTTCTCCTGAATTTACGGCTCCCGCGACGCAAACTATTGTGTTGGATGGACAGTAATGATTTTGATAATAATCTACAACTTTCTGCCTGTTAAAACTTAAAATATTTTCCTTCTCTCCTATAACCCTCCATCCTGCCGGTTGGTCTCCGTATAAAAGTTTTTCCCAAAGGTCGCCGATGTAAGCAGTTGGAGTATCTAAATACATATTAACCTCTTCTATTATTACTCCTTTCTCCCTTTCCATTTCTTTTTCGTCAAACTTGGAATTTAAAAATATATCAGAAATCCAATCCAATGCGACATCCGAATGTTTTTTATCAACTTTTGCCCAAAAGCCGGTGACTTCCTTCGAAGTAAAAGCATTATATTCTCCGCCGACCGAATCCAGCGTCTCTGAAATTTTTAAAGTGTTCGGCCGTTTTTCCGTTCCCTTAAAAAACATATGCTCTAAAAAATGAGAAATCCCGTTTATGTCTTTTGTTTCGTATTTTGAGCCAGTGCCCACCAAAATCAAAACCGTAACAGAGTTAGCATTCTCCATCGGAACCGTAATAACCCTCAACCCGTTATTTAAGGTTGTTTTTTTATATAAGTTTACCATTTATGTATGTTTGTAAGTCTTTTATTTTTATTCTTTCCTGCTTCATTGTATCGCGGTCTCTAACTGTTACGTCATCATTTTTTAATGTGTCAAAATCAACTGTTATGCAAAACGGAGTTCCTATTTCATCCTGGCTGTAATATCTTTTTCCAATATTTCCCCTGTCGTCAAACGCGACTGTAAATTGTTTTCTTAGGGCGCCATAAACTTCTCTGGCTTTTTCAACCAGCTCCGGTTTATTTTTTAAAAGCGGAAACACGGCAACCTTATACGGCGCAAGTTTTACCGGCAACTTTAAAACAATCCTGCCCTCTTCTTCATGATATGCTTCTAAAAGCGAAACTAAAATTGAACGGTCGAGGCCAAAGGTGGGCTCTATAACATGAGGATAAAATTTTTCCCCGCTCTCTGCGTCCTCATATGGCGGTTCTTTGAAGTGTCTTTTTAAGTCAAAATCATTGCGATAAGCTAACCCATAAAGCTCTTTCCTACCAAACGGATAATCATATTCAAAATCAATAGTTCTTTTAGAATAATGCGCCCTTTCTCCTTCGGGAATCTCAATCTCATGAACATGCTTTAAATTAACACCTAATTCTTTCAACCAATTTTTCATTTCCTCCTTCCAATATTCAAACCATTTTTCCCATTCGTTTTCCGAAATAAAATATTCTAATTCCATCAAGTTAAATTCTCGTGTCCTAAAAATAAAATTACCGGGGGTTATTTCATTGCGGAAGGCCTTGCCTTGAGAAGCAATGCCGAATGGAAGTTTTCGCCTAGTGGTGTCTAAAACGTTTTTAAAATCAACAAACATAGACTGAGCTATTTCCGGCCTAAAATAAACTATACTGTCGTTGTTTTCGACTGGCCCCAAAAAAGTTTTTAACATTAAGTTAAATTGTTTTGGCTTAGCATAATGCTCCTCCCATTTATATTCTGTTCCCCGGCCGATCCGATCAGGGTGTTTTTTAAAAATATGTTTAGCCATTTCTTTTGTGGTTTCTTCAGAAAACGGATCGTCACAACGAAATCTTTCGTGACATATTTGGCACTCAACCAATGGATCAGAAAAATTTTCTAAATGCCCAGAAGCTTCCCAAACTTTTGGATTCATAATTAAAGCCGCGTCAATTCCAACCATATCATCCCTTTGCTGGACAAACCTTTTCCACCAAAGGTTTTTTATATTATTTTTTAATTCAACTCCTAACGGGCCGTAATCAAAAGAATTTGCCAGCCCTCCATATATTTCAGAGCCGGGAAAAACAAAACCCCTTCTCTTGCACAAAGATATTATTTTTTCCATTAATTGCGGATTATTTTCCTTTTTCATATTAATCTTTCCAGTCCTTAATTATAATATTTTTACGCTTTAAACTTACAACAACTTTCTGTTTTTCTTTCCACCCCAACTTTTTCACAGTTTCAATTGGCAAGGTTAGGCCCAAGCTACCACCCTTTCTCCCCATTTTTATCAACTTTCTTGTATTTTTATCTTTTAATTTTTTCCCGACCATATTTTTGTTATTACGCAACTTGTTGCGCAACGCGTTACGCAACAGATAATATTTAGTTATCTTACTATTTTAAAAACTTAAATTCAATATATCCAGTTATTTTTAAATAAAACCCCACAATACTTCGTAGTATTATGGGGTTGTAGGGAGTTTACGGGTTTTCCCTTGCTTTACCGAGCGATTGCAAGACAATCCATCGTATATCATCTGCAATTTCAACCTCCCGATTGGGCGGAGTTTCAAGTGTAATAACCTCCGCACCCCTTGAAATGTAGCGTCTCGCCCCGCGAAATTTATTTTTCCCGATAAACTCAGCAACAGGACCCTCTATGATGTTGATTTTTGAATTCGCGGCGTGGATTATACTTCCTTCGCCCGTCGCAACACCAACGTGACCTACGCCATCGGAAGGATTTTGGTCGTAATAGTCAATCCAGCCCGAGACAAACACGATGTCTCCTAAAACAAGTTCGCCAAGATCCACAGATTCTCCAAGTTCGCGCTGTTGTATCGATCGCCGCGGCAGCCAGATGCCACGCTCGCCATAAAGCCACTTCACAAGACTGGAACAATCAACTACGCTTGGGGCTTCATAAAGTCTTGCGCCCCGGCGATAACGCGAAACGCCGACACAATGCCTGGCGAGTGACAGCATATCAACCGCCAAGACTCCGAAACCTTTTTTCTTTAATATCGCCAAAGTTTCTTCATGTGAAATTGGAAGGTTGAGAGAATCCAAGATAATTGCGCAACGATTTCCAACGGCTCGGTATTCCATTTTTTTACTCCTAGTGGGTTGTCAAAAAACAGCCATTTATATACTAACAAATTTTTATATTTTATCAAATAAATAAAAAAGCCGTTGAACACATGGTGCGCAACGGCCGAATGAAAAGACTTGTCAAAGAGTGGTTACGCTGGCACGGCCTTCGGGTCTTTGTAGACCAGCGCGTGCCGAAGCGCGTATAACCATCTTCCGGAAAGACCGCCTATCAGAGCGCCGATAATGATTGCCGGCAAATAACTCGGCTCACAGAAATAGCATATTGAGCCGGCGACAGTGCCGATTAAGGCTCCGGCCATTGACGCCAGTCGTTCTGTTGACGCCAAGGCTAAAATCAGCGTAGTAACAACGTCAACTACTGTTGCCACAAGGAAAAGTGGAACTATGACAGCGCCAGCTGCCGGAGCGACCGCGAGAATACCCCACAAAAGAAAAAAATCAGAAGTGCTAAATTTTGGGAGGACGTCACTGTCGCTGTTAGCACCATAATCTTTGCCGAGCCAATTCGACACTCTTGTCATAATGGGCATCCACCAAGCTGGTTTAGCTTTCTTATTACGCGAAAACCCTGTCAAAATGAAAAAGCCGAGCGCGGCTGCAATAAAGCCCAAATACATCGAAAATCCCCACACTATAGACGCTGGCGCAGCGTTTTCCGAAGCGGTTAAGAGGAACCAGCCAAATGTGAGACGGCTAGACAAAACAAATGTTGCTATAGTCATCGGGATGTAAAAAACCTTCCAAACAGTGCGCCGATGTCTTTTTACGCCGCCGATGATTACAACAACTGCGTTCTGAGCAGCAGTCAACGGCTTGGCGCTGACTATGGTTTTACAGCCGGCTACAAGGTTGCTTAGTAGTCCCCGGCCGATTTCTATAATCACGTGGCCAACTTCGGCGGGTCGGTAACAAACACCGCCAGCCAGCGCGCCGGCAAAACCGGCGACAACAAGCGTTGCCCATTTTGCCAGTCCGAATTCCGCGACCAATACAATAGCAACCACAACGCCGAATACAGCACCGATGGCCGACGCCAACGCCACTTCGTTCAAGACTTTCCGATTCATAGCAGTCTCCTTTCAACTTTCCTATCAAGTTTTACCTATAAGGGAACGCCCCTCATATTTTTGTGCTATTTATACTATATAACCGATATAAATAATTGTCAAATCAAAAACCGCTTCCTATTAAAAAGCGGTTTTTAATTTTATGCTATTGCACGATGCCCCCGCCGGAGTTGGAAAAGTCGTCGGGCAGACTTGTGGCTATCCCGTTGTCTTGAGCTGTAATTATGGTGTTTGTAAATTGGTTTTCTCCTGAGATCTGTACCTGGCCCACTAGGGGTGCTGTCGATCCCTTTTGGGAATTATCCGGAGTTAAAGAAACCTGGAAAGAAAGTGTAACCGGGTCTCCGTTAACCCCTGTGCCTGCTAAAATATCGCCGGCAGACCAAACAATTTCCCTGCTAGCTGAATCGAATGAAAAATTAGATAATTCGTCCTGGGGCATAATCTGGCCGGTCAAACTGACGTTCTTAGGCAAAACTGCTTTTACTTTGACGTTTTTTGCGTCGCTGAAATAATTTTTAATTTGCCAGTTTATCCTATATGTAGTTGCTTTCCCAACCTGCGGAGGAACGGGCCCTGAATTTTGCATATCGAAATTTTTATAATATCCTTTTTGGGAAATTACCAGCCCGGAATTAACTTTAATTGAGAATTTTTGAGTTATTTGGGAAATATTAACTTCATCAGATATCACTGTGCCATCTGCATTATTCCCGGATGGAATCCAATCATTTTTTAATTTTATATTAAAATCAACCTCCCCTTCCTGCTGAACGCCCAGGTGCCTTAATTGGGGAACCTGGCTGTAATCCCAAACAATCATATTGTCGTTAGGCTGTATTTGTCCCATACCTGCCTGAATTGTAGACATATCCAAAGCCGAACTATCAAGCTTTAACACCATAAATAAATTATCAAAAGGACTAGAACCTATATTTCTAAAAAATATTTGGTAGTTGAGCGTATCGCCGGGCGAAGCAACATATGAGGCTGAGCCATTGACCTGCTGGGAAATAAATAATAATGGCTGTATAACCTGGACATCAACGCTGGTCTGCTTTATTACAATAAAAATGCCGTTTTTCCACATTCCAAGCGAAGCTGAAAAAGTTAAATTTTGGTTGGTGTCAGCTGAAATATTTCCTGTGATACTAATCCTGCCTCCTTGCGCTTTATTCAATGTTTGCAGCTTCCACTCTGAGTTATCCAAAGATGTTGGGTCTGAGGAAGTAAGATTAAAACCGGGCGTAGGGTCAATTTTTATACTAAGATTTTCCAGCGGATAATCTACATTTGAAAAATAATTGATTGAATATTGCAAACTTTTTCCCTGCTCTGCCTTGGTCGGCAAATCAAAATCTAACGTGATGGGGCTCGAATCAACTTTAGTGATAAAGGTTGTGTTGGACTCGTAGGGTGCGGTTATATTTTTAGGCACATAAGAAAGCGAAGCTTTAGCGGTTTTTAAGTCGCCGTCCTTCCCTAAAAGCCGCGCTTTAAATTTTACAGATTCTTGGTTCCCGGGATATACATCGTTTAGATTTTGCGTAAGTATTGTTTTCCCGTCTTCGGTTAAAGAATTGTCCGGCAATATAAAAGTCAATTTTACTTTTTCTAAGACAAAGTTGCCATTATTTTTATATTGCACCGTGTATTCTATTTCGTCTCCCACTTTGGCATTATCCGGGCCTAAAATTTCGAGCTTCAAAATTTCTTTTGAGAACAAGCCCTCTCTGTAATAAAAAAAGGCGATAAATCCCAAAACAACGATTACAAGTAAAATTATAAATATTTTTTTGTTGGTAAGTTGCATAGTATTTATTTTTGGAGGACCGCCGAAAAAAACGACCCTGTTTAATTATAATATTTATTAAAAATCAAATATGACTTGGGACATTTTTAAATGAATGGCCGGATAAAATATACGAATAATAATTGCCTGAAATCTCTTTGAGTAATTCTTGCGAGGAGGATTCAACTTTCAATTTAGACAGCGTTTGCCAATCTTTTAATAAAATAATCCTTAATATTTTTACAATATCAGAATTTATCTTCTGGGAAAATTCATTTTTGTCTGAACATTTTTTACAAATAATCCCTCCTTCCTCGCTGGAAAAATAAATACTGTATGGAATTAATTTTTCATGGCAACCCGCACATATCTGGACCTCAGAACGATAACCCAACAAAGACAAGGCATTCCATAGGAAATAATAGAAAAGCAGCGGTTGTGCCTTTATGGTGGTTCCCCCTGAAGACTTCTGGCCGTTCAACTTTTCCATCACTTCGTTCAATAAGACAAAAATTTGCTCGTCCTTTTCTTCTCCTTTTATAAAATTATCTAAAACTTCCCCTATTTGATTAGCAATTATAAGTTTCTGCAAATCCCGCGCGATGTTACTAAATCTCTCTATTGCTATCGCGTCTGTAAGTGTCTTTTTACTCTTGCCTTGTACAAATTCGACTTCGGATAGGAAAAAAATATCTATGCCGTTTCTTAATTTAGAGGTTATTTTTCTTATTGCTTTGGCATATATTTCCAGCCGGCCGAAGCTATCGGTAAAAACAGAAAAAACCCTGTCCGATTCGTTTATATCATTTTTCTTAAAAACAAAGCCTTTTGTCCTATATTTTAAAGCCATTTTATTCCGCCAATTTTCTTAAAAAATTTTATTTCTTTCCTAATTTTGGCGTGCTCTTTGGGGTCTTTGGTGTCTAGCATTTTCCGGTTAAGCTTTTTCAACCCCCATTTTAAATCGCTTTGGGAAACATTCCTGCCATATGCGGTTGAAAAAGTGTCTTTTATAAGCTTGGCTCTTTCCTCGCGGTTCAAATAAAGCATAGAATCTTTTGCCGCCTGCCAAATTTTAGGATTATATCTCATCTCGTGTTCTAATTCCCTTTTTAGAACATCGTGCTTTCCTTCAAATAATATAGAGGAATCTGAGCCTTTTCCGCCCTTCGGAGCAGGGCTTTTTTTTGTAGGGATTGCATTATCTTTTAAAACATTTTCGCCCACGCTAACTTCCTCCTGTGCGGAAGTTTGTTGGGAGGTGCGGACGGACACAGGTATTTTCGTTTCTCCATAGCCAACATATCCGAGCCGGTTTACTTGCCCCGTTGGTTCTGCGGTTTTTTCAGTATAGTTTTTTTGAATGCTGTTTTGCCTTGCTGCATCAGTATTTATTTTGTTATCATTGAGAATCGGCCGGTCAACATTTTTATCAAATTTTGGCCTCTTAATATCTATGTTAAACGCCGTAATAATTAATATTTTTATTGCTTTTATTATCTTTTTTATAACTATTATGAGGGCTGAAAAAATAATTGCTGCTATAACAAGAACAATGGACAAAAAAATTAGCGTGTCCATATTTGTAAAATCGATATTTTTAAAAATAGAAATATCAATCGCCATGCAAAAACCTAATATTTTTTAATGCCCAATAATATTTTCCCCTCGCCCATTAATATTTCTTTATCTAAATCCGGCTTCTCGTCGTGTTTTTCGCCGATAAATATGTCTTTTCCCCGCGCCTCTTTTAAAATAAAATCTTTATTGTTTTCAAAAATTTTGTCTAAAGGAGCAAATACGGAAATAAAAATTGAAATTTTATCGGCCGGAGTGAGGCCAAGATTCTTTCTCATATCCTGCAAATAGCGGACTAATTCTCTGACCGAACCTTCCTGCTTTAGTTCTTCTGTAATATTTGTATCTAATTCAACCTCACCATTAATGTTTTCGTCGAAGATAATATTTTTTACATTAACCTCGTCTTTCACTAATTCTAATAGTTCTTTTTCGTTTTGAATTTTGAACTTTGAATTTTGAACTTTTAATAAGGACAACGGTTGTTTTACTTTTATTCCCTTTGTAATTCTTTCAGCCAAAGCCAGATTAACCACAGACCTTACCTCGTCCATTTTTTCTTCAAGATTTTTATCAATTGATTTTTTATCTGCCTTGGGCCAATCGCACAGGTGGACCGACTCAGGCATATTTTCCGTTTTCAAACCTTGATACATTTCTTCAGCAAAAAACGGCATTACGGGGGATAAAATTTTCGCCAGATTTAAAAGCACACAATAAAATGTGGTGATAGCTTCATTTCTTTCCGGGTTTCCCTCGTTTAACCTTTTTCTGGAACGCCTTATATACCAAAGAGACAAATCATTAATAAAAAAATCTTCGATCGCCACAACGGCTTTTGCAACGTCGTATTTGTCTAAATTAATTTTTACTAAATCCATCAAACAATTTATTTTAGATAAAATCCACTTGTCCAGAATATTTTCTGACTTTGTTTTAAGCAATTCTTCAGACAGCTCTTCTTTATTTACATACGTATTAAAGAACACGTATGAATTATAAAGCGTCATCAGTTTTCTTTTTGTTTCTTCGGCTGTTTTGTATCCAAAACCAAGATTTTCTGCGGGATTCTGTTTTGCATAAAGCCATCTCATAGGGTCCGCCCCGATTTTTTCTACCGCTTCGTCAAACCAAATGGCGTTTCCTTTGGACTTGTGCATTTCTTCTCCTTTTTCGTCGCGTACGGACGCATAACCGAAAATCGTTTCCATTGGTTTTTTGTTCTCCAAAACAGCTGACATAACAAGCAAAGAATAAAACCAATTTTTAAACTGGCCCGGGAAAGATTCGCAAACCAACTCTGCGGGAAACCACTTTTTCCAATATTTTTTATCAGAAGAATAATTCATTGTTGAGAAGGGGACTATTCCTGCGTCCAGCCAAGGGTTTCCCACGTCTTTGATCCTTGAAATTATTTCCCCGCATTTCTGGCATTTTATTTTTACATTATCTACCCAAGGCCTGTGTGGAGAATTGCCATCAAACTTGCTCCATCCCTCAACTGCACGCTTTTGTAATTCTTCTTTAGAACCTATAACTTCAAAATTTTTGCATTTCTGGCATTCAAAAATTGGCAGAGCCAGACCCCAATATCTTTTTTTAGAAATCAGCCAGTCGTGCATATTTTTTAACCAGTCCAATTCTCTTTCTTTTCCAAACGAAGGAATCCAATTTATTTTTTTAGTTATCTCCATCAACGGCTTTCTAATTTTTTCCATGGAAATATACCACTCGTCTACAACTCTCCAAACCAATTCTGTTTTGCATCTCCAACAGGTCGGATACTGGTGGGTATAAGAAACTGTGTCAAAAAGATATTTTCCGCCTTCGTAAGCGCCAAGATAATCTAAAATAATTTTCGGATCGGTTTTTGCATTTTTACCAGAAAACTCATCCATATCTCCCAAATAGACAGCAGATTCATCAATCAAATCAATAACGGGAATATCTAATTTTTTTCCCAGTTGAAAATCTTCCGAACCCGCTCCCGGAGCTATGTGCACAAGGCTTGTTCCTTCTTCATCGGTAATGAGCAAAATTTGCGCATCAGAGGCTATAACCTGATGCTTATAATCTCCAAGCGCCTTTTTAACGTGTCCAAAATTATCAAAAGGAGAACTATATTTTAACCCAACCAGATTAGAGCCTTTTATTTTTTTCTCGATTTTTAAGTTTAATCTTTCCGCCGCCGCCCTGCTTAAATAATAAAAATTTCCCTTAACTTCCCCTGAGGCTTGGACATATTCTTTTTCTGGGTCTACGGCCACAGCAACATTGCCGGGCAAAGTCCAGGGAGTTGTTGTCCAAACCAATAAATATTCATTGTTTCTGCCTTCTATGGGATATTCAACATAAACAGAATCATGGGTTATTGTTTTATATTCTTCAGTTAAAATTTCGTGCTGGGAAATTGCGGTTCCACATCTGGGACACCACGGCACAGAATCTCTTCCTTTATATAAATAACCCTTCTGCCAGCATACTTTCAAAAAATGCCAAATAGCATAATTGTTTTCGTCAGACATTGTATAATAAGAATTTTCCCAGTCCATCCACTGGCCCAGTCTTATAGATTGCTGAGTTTGTATCGCCGAATATTTTTTAACCCTTTCTTTGCATTTTTCCACAAACTTATCTATCCCGTAAACCTCAATGTCTTTTTTGTTTTTAAATCCCAACTCTTTTTCAACTTCCACTTCAACCCAAAGCCCCTGACAATCAAAGCCGTTCTGGTATCTTTCGTCAAAACCCTGCATTGCTTTATACCTCTGAAATAAGTCTTTATAAGTTCTGCCCCATGCATGGTGCACGCCCATAGGATTGTTGGCTGTAATCGGGCCGTCCAAAAACGACCAGCGCTTTTTGCCCTTATTTTTTTCCCTTAACTTATCAAAAATTTTGTTATCTCCCCAAAATTTCAGTATTTTATTTTCTTCTTCAGGAAAATTGTATGCCATAATAGCAAAGCTATTTTTATATTAACTTAATTCTATAAGCTGGCCTTCTATAATTCTTTTTTCTCCCGCCGAGCCGATTATTCCATCCATGCTTTCTAATATCGAATTTCCGTTTATTTTTCCGAGCAAGATCAAAATCGGCACTTGATGGCTCACTATTAAAATGTTTTTTCCTTTATATTTTTTATTTATTTCCAGAAAAAAATTCCAAACCCTTTTTAACACATTCATATAGTTTTCTCCTTTCGGAACTTTTCTTTCCAGCCTCTCTTCTTTGCTGTTAAAAAATTTCATAAACTTTTCTAATGATTGCCCGTTAAAAGACCCAAATTCCAACTCTCTTAACCTCTTGTCTGTTTTTGGTTTTATTCCAATGGCTTCTGCAATTATCCCGGCCGTCTCTTGCGTCCTTAATAATGAAGATACAAAAATTAATTCTATATTTTTATCTTTTATTTTTTCGGCAACTCTTTTAATTTTAGTAACGCCGTCCTTTGTTAACGGGTTATTAAATTTTTCAGGCAAGCAAGAAACTATGCTTTTTACATTAGATACAGCTTCTCCATGTCGCAGAACATAATATTTGTTATTTAATTTCATTCTTGTTCATTTTTTCGGGGGTCGAAATACCCATTAATTCTAAAACGTTTTTCAAAACAATTTTTGTTGCCAACAGTAAAGACAATCTGGCATCAGTTAATTTTTTGTCTTCTGAAATAACTTTACAGCTCTCGTAAAATCTATGGAATGATTCGGCCAGCTCTAACGCGTAATTAGGCAATCTTTGCAATTGGTAATCGCTTGCCGTGTCCTGAATAATTTCCGGAAATTTTATCATCTGCTTTATTAATCCTAACTCATCGGGTTCCTTTAAGAATTCCAAGTTTTTTGGCTTAGAGCCCGATCTTTTTGCTTTTTTAAAAATACTGTTTATTCTGGCATATGCATATTGGATTTTAAACACCGGGTTCTCGTCAGATTTTTTCTTTGCCAAATCCATATCAAAATTAAAGTGTGTATTAAGGGATCTCTGTAAAAAGAAAAACCTTGCAACATCCAGTCCAACCTCATCTATCAACTCATTTATGGTTACATATATTCCCGTTCTTTTTGACATTCTTACCTCTTTTCCGTTTTCAAAAAGCCGGACCAGTTGTAGAACAATCGCATTAATGCTGCCTTTTTTTCCGCCAGAGGCGGATCCGCCTTCGGCGGAATATCCCAACGCATGACAGCCGGCTTTTAACCGCGCCACATATCCATAATGATCTGCTCCTAAAAATATAATTAATCTATCATAACCTCTTTCAAACTTATTTCTTAAATAAGCAATATCCGAAGAAAAATATGTTTTAATCCCATCGGATCTTATCAAAACCCTATCTTTATCGTCTCCCAATTCTTTCGATTTAAACCACAAAGCTCCTTCGCTTTCATATGTAAATCCCTTTTTTTTTATTTCATTGATTGCTTCGTCTACCTCTTTATTTTTATATAAAGTTGTCTCAGAAAACCATTTATCAAACTTAATTCCCATCTTTTTTACAGACGGCTTTATCATTTTTTCCAAAATTTCCTTACCCGCCTTAGCGCCAACCTCCTCCGGAGTTTTACCCTTAATTTTTTTATTTAGCTCGTCTATATATTCCCCCCTATAAACAGCCTCTGCATCTTTTAAAACAGAATGTCCAAGTTTATTTATTTGGTTGCCCGTATCGTTTATATAGTATTCTCTTGTAACTTTATATCCTGCTTTTTCTAAAATATTTGACAGCACGTCTCCGCCAAAACCTCCTCTGCCGTTTCCTAAAGTTAAGGGGCCGGTCGGATTTGCTGATATAAATTCAACATTAATTTTTTTGGGGCACCCATTGGATCCGCCAATTTTCAGATTACCAAACCTCTCTCCTTGTTTTATGATTTCTGCCACCTTTTTCTGTAAATATTTTTCTGAAATAAAAAAATTAATAAACCCCGGGCCGGCTATTTCTATTTTAGCAAAGATGCTGTCTTTCCTGATTTTTTCTAATATCGATTCTGCAACCTCTCTCGGATTCTTTCCCATTTTTTTTGCCAAAATCAAGGCAACATTGGTTGAATAATCTCCGTGGCTCTTATTATCAGCGACATCAACTGAAAAATCAAGGTTGTCTCGCCCAACCGCTACGCCCTGAGCCTGTCGAAGGGCTTTCTCAACTATTTTTTTGATTTCTTCTTTCATTACGATAATTGGCTAAATAGAAATTTTATTCTTGTGACTTGGTTATTGAAAGAGTTACCGAATCGCCGTCTCCCTCTATTTTTTCTATCTTTATTAAGTATCCATTCCAAGACATTTGATTAGTATCGCGTATCGCAGCTGTAGAAAATTCTTCTGTTTTATCTGTCCCCTTTATCGCTAAACCGAAAACAGCATATTGCAAATCGCCCCCGTCCATCAAAATTTTATGCCCACCGCCCTTATGCGTGATAACTAAATCTCCCACGGTAGCGCTTTCCTGCGGCCTTAAAGTAATACTCTGGCTTACTTCCTCATTTGACGCCTCTTTTTGTGTGTTTTTCATAATAAAATAATAAACTAACGTAGCGATTAATATTAATATTATTATAACGACGACAATTGCTATTTTTTTGTTCATATTTATTTAATAATTTTAATAATAATCTTTTAATAATAATTATTTAATAATTGTGCCTATAAACGGCCTGTTATCTAAAAAATCTTCGAGTCGCTCTAAATTTTTTCCGTTGATTATTGCTAATTTTAATTTTAAAGATGCGGCCAGTTTTGTAGCTCTTGGGTCAAAGGGCATTGAAAGCCCCGGCGACCATTCGTCGCCCACTATGCGCTGAAAATTTTTCCAATCAATTTCTTTTAACGGTTTCGCACCAGGAAATTCGTTTGGATTTTTATCATAAACATAATCAACGTTTGTAAGATTTATTATTGTCTTTATATTATAATTTTTCGCTGTCAAGACAGCGTCGTAATCTGTTGACCAGCCCGGTTTCCAGCCAGCTCCCACAATAATATTTTTGCTTGTTTTTACTTTTTTGTTCGGGTCTGTAATTATCTTAGGATAACCATTTGCCGAAAACATCTGCTTTATAATTTCCGCGTTTAACCTTGTGATGTTAATTCCCATCCAGTCTCTATCGCTATTTTTTGCGCCAAACTCTAAAAGTGCTTTCTGGTAAATCCTTGCTGTTTTCCCTCCGCCCACCAGAATAAAAAATTTTACCCCGCGAACGCCGTTAGGCGATTTTGCGGGGTCGCTTCCGATATACTTTCCCAAAGAACGCTGGAAATTCTTCAAAAACACCAAATCAATGTCGCCAGGTGCAACCAATGACCCTCCCAAAGAAATTATAATTGTTTCCTTTGCCATATTTAAAAATTTTAGCACAAAACTATCCGAATTTAAAGGATTTTTATAAAAAACCTCTTTATCCACTTTATTAACGGTCGTCAATAAATAGGAGAAAGCAAAAATTACCACAAAAAAAAGCCGTTTCAAAAAGCGTTAAATTGCTTTCCGAAAACGGCATAGGGCGAACATAGGGGGATTACTTGGCAGGACCGATCTTGCACATTGCAAAGCCATCAACATCTTGGTGGAAACGGTTGACAATGACCTCAACCTTCCTACAATTTTCAAGGGGTGTCCCAAAACTGTGGTCGTGCACGAACAGGTAGAGACACTCGCGAATAACTGCGGCCATCCTCCACCGAACCTCATTTGTGCGTTCTGGCCTCTCAAATAAGCCTTGGACGATACAAATTAACTCTTCGCCCAAACCCTTTTGCATGAGGTCCGCCGGCATGAAAACCGAGACCTCGCTTGGCTCCAGTTCCAACGAAGCGGCAACCTCAACTTGCAATTTTGAGACCACTCTTTCGAGATGTTCTTGCTTGACGCTGGACGGCATACCATAGATCACAAGCACTGGCATATTTCACCTCTTATCGCTTGAAAGGGCAATATTTTGCGAAGAGACGCTCTCCGCACCATTAATGTCCTTATATCATATGAATATAAACTTGTCAATAGTTATCTTCTGTGTTAATATGATACTATTAATTTATGAAGATTTATAGTGAAAACAAAAAGGCCGGTTATGATTATGAAATCCTGGAAAAGTTTGAGGCAGGGCTGGTTTTGTTTGGGCAAGAGGTAAAATCGATAAGAACCGGGCATATAAATTTATCCAGCTCATATATTACATTAACCACGGGGGAGCCGCTTTTAGTGGGAGTAAAAATACCTCCATACCAGCCAAATAACGCCGGAGCAGATTATAATGACGAACGGCGAAGAAAGCTTCTTTTAAATAAAAAAGAGATAGATTATTTGATAGGAAAGACTAAAACCAAGGGATTTTCGCTAATACCCTTGAAAATTTACGATAACAGTGGTAGAATCAAGCTTGAATTCGGGTTAGCCAAAGGAAAGAAGAAATACAACAAAAAAGAGAAAATAAAGAAACGCGACATTGATCGCGAGGTTAACCGTGAATTATCACGGGAGTGATTGTTTCGACGGATTGTTCTTTAAAGCAAGGCAAGTTGAGCTTTCTTGGAGCTCATTAATATCTGAGAAAAAACATAATTGCTAATTTTAATTTCAATAAGCAACCCGCGTTAGCTTTCGCTTAATGCGGCATCTTCACCATTGACTCCTAATAAATGAATGAAGGTGTTATATTATTAGGATAGGTAATTTCTACGCCCCTAAAAATTACCAAAATAAAGACCTGCCTACCGGCAGGCAGGGGATAAGGCATTAAAAATTTTGTTAGTTTTCTATTTAATGCTCGAACATCAAAACTGACTAAACTTGTAGAATTACTTTTGAGAATTTTTCAGACGCGATTTCAATATCGCC
>CAYOIH010000003.1:0-37764 GCA_964404005.1 uncultured Candidatus Saccharibacteria bacterium | reverse complement strand
CTAATAACATAACTACAAACGCCACTGGCTGCATGCGAGTGGCGTAAGTAGTTTGTTGTTATTAACAACACGAGGATTACTCCTCTTGCTATTTATTATACCACTGATGCAGCCATGTCAACAGGTTTTTTACCTGCCACACGCTCCCTTGCGGGAAATGGTTAATAATTTATTAATTTGTTCTTATTTTTGACGCTACCAGAAACCCTCCAATAAGTCAAGCCTATGCGCTGCCGGTCGCCCTTCCTGCCTCCAGACCAGCAAATACCCGTCTTTTTTCTGGCAACCTCACAAAACCCCTAAAAATTGCTCAAAACCCGTTATACATTTGAAGCAGAGGGTTTTCTCCGGCAATCAATTAAGAAAATTTCCCTGTTATCTACGGGCTTCCTTATCTCCTGCAATATTCCGTTTACTCGTTGCAACTCCACATCAGAAAAGAAAAAAATCGCCTTTATAACACACTTCAGATTACTTGCATCCTGGTAAATTTTCCCCTGATTAAGCAAATTTTTCTTAAGCTTTGAATTCGATGCGCGTTTTAACTCCAGTCCGGCCTTATCTTGACTGCCATAGGAAATTATAAAATCAATCGGACCTCTCCCATTATCAACTTCTGAATTATAGTCAAACAAGCTACCATAGGTTGTATTTTTGAACATTAACTGTAATTGATTTTCCTGAAGAGGCTTTCCCTTTAAATACAAATCATTACTATTCGACTCCAATGTTTTTTTAAAAAAATAAAGTCTGGCTATGCAATCGTCGAAAGACGTCATTTTTTCTATCTTTTTCTTGGCGAATTCTTTCTTTATTTCTCCGGCATCAAGAAAAAAATTAATGTCTTCCGGGACGGCGATGTGCATTTTCAACGCATCATTCTTTTTTTGTTCCTTTAATTTAATGTAATAATCTAATATGTCCGGGTACTCCCAAACAGTTTTTAACAAGGCGCCCGCTTTGCTGTTTTTTGAATAATCTTTTTCTGGTTTTTTATCCTTGCCGAATTTAATTTTCAGATTATCAAAAAAGAACTTATTTACTTTGGCTCGTAACTCGGAGTTTGGGATAGCTTCAAAAATCGCCACATCGTTTTCCAAAAAATCATTTCTGGAAATCCATGTATCTTCCCTGGCCAGTATACTTTTTGGAACAAGTAATACGAAATCCTTTTTGCCATCACGTTCTAGCGTAGGTAACATAAAATGTGCATCCATCCAAATGCCTTTTTCCAAATTAAATTCAACCTTACGTACGGCAAAATCTGTTAAAAATCTTTCGTCTAAATATTTATTCGCAAATTCCTGAGTATATCCCAGCAAAAATTTCTTTATTAGGTTTAAGGTGAAATCGCTTATCTTGTCCACGCCCACCCCATTCTCAATCAGACAAAGCTTTTCAAGATGCGAAGTTTCTGTTATTTTTTCATCTCCAAATTTTGAAAAAATTTTATGCAAATTTTTATACAGAGATTCTGCAAACTCTAAACCCAGTCCCAAGCCGGCATTGCCAGAAACTGAGTAGCCAAGCCATGCCTGTTTTACTTCTGGAAATTTATAATATTGATTAAAATTTCCATCGTTTAAATCATGCCCCTGATTTTTTATGGATAAATCCCTCAAAAATCTTAAATAGGCAACAATAAAATCATGGAGATTTTTATATTCTGGATTAGCAAAAATGAGAAAAGGATCAACAAAGGCCGGGTTATCGCAAACAAGAGAAATATCTAAAGCTCCATAGCTTTCGACTACGGAATGTTCAACCTGAAATATGTCCGAAAAATAAACCTTGTCTTCTGTTTTCTCGCTCATTATATGTGTTTTGATTTACTTAAGCCCACTCCTTAAATTCAAAAACCCTAAAAAAATACTCAAAGTTTTTGGGAGCCACCATCCTTCCCTATGGTGGCTTTCCTTTTACATCATCCTAATTGGCTATGATATTCTGCAAGATTCGGGTAAGTTAACCGAAATTGGCGTGACGTCTGGAAAGGCGTCGCCTACTACTGGCTTTAATGTATCAGCAAGATACCGCTCTACGCCGTCGCGATATATTGCCGGAACTGAAGCCCAAGTCACATACAAATTGTTGTACCTTGTTACCGCTCTATTTGTGCGATGATCGGCTACACGATCCCTAACGAAACCCTGACCAACTCGAACGACAGGTCCTCGGCCTTGCCAAATTACATAAACCCCTTCCATATTATCGAAATGATTGTGACTCAAATCAACGTTCAAGAAGGAACCCCAAACATCTCCTTGGCATTTTTGCCATAAAAGTTGTATCATATTATTTCTTTTTTGTGTCACCATATCCAGGTTTTGGAACTCTCTCAACTACATGTGTCCTTGGATGCTCTCTGGCTTTTTCTACCGTAGTAAAACGGCCAGTTTCAGCACTTCGTCCATGTGTGACTGTTTTTGATTCTTTGCTCATCTGTTTTAATTGTTTATTATTTGCTTTTTTGGGTGTCAGTATGATAAAGTTAAAGTGTAAGCTAAACTCATTCATAACTAGCTTCTCGAAGGAATCGAACCGGAGTTCTATCGGGAAGGAAACTCCTTCTCCGATTTAAACGCCCAAAAAAACCGCCTAATAATTAGCGGCTTTTTTTGACTTTTAAATTCCTCTCGCTGAAATTGTGAACTACGCCACGCACAATGCCAACTGTGGTAATTTCACCCGAATTAACAACAAACGGTTCTACTTTCGGATTAAGTGATTGAAGAATAATATTATTTTTTTCTTTATAAATCTTTTTTAAAACGGCACCGTTGCCGTAAACAACAACAGCGACATCTCCACTGTTAACTGGAGATTCATCAACGAGAACCAAATCTTTATCATGAATCATTGGCTCCATTGAATTCCCTCTTGCCTCAACCAAAAACGACCCTGCATTTACACGCATTCTTTTGGCCGGGAATGGAATTCTATCGACAACATTGTCGCCGTTGAAAAATCCATCCGGTCCGCAGCCCACCATGCCATAGAGATTAAGGTAAACTATATCTTGAACCGGCGCCGAAAGCACTTCTATTCTACCGTTGGTTCCCTGCCTGCGTATGTATCCTTTTTTCTCCAATTGTTTTAGGTGATACACAACTGTATTTATAGCGCTTACATCAAGATCCTCCCTCATAGATTCGAGAGTCAACCCTTCACTATTTTTAAGCAGAAGTTCGTATAGTTGCTGTTGTTTTGGATGGAGTGAGTCCCATCCTTTTATGTTTTTATTTGCCATATATTTTTTATATAGCATATACAAGAAATAATTGCAATAGGCAAACTTACAACCTTTTGTTGCAAAGTAAATTTTAGAGATGGCAAAAATATAATTTTTGTGATACGCTTATTTTAATAGTATCAATCTTATGGAAAAAAAACATAGGCAACATTTAAAAACTCGCATGAGCCCTCCTTTTAATCTCTTGTCAAAGGGGCAAGAAGATACGGCCAAAATCGCTTCAAATATTGTTTGGGAAACTATACAAAAAAAATATCCTAAGTTAAGTTTCAATAATCTCCAAACATTAGGACTTACTGATTTAGACGCCAAATATGCTACCGCTTATATAAATCGTGGAGCTAAATTAGCTCACCTGCCGGAAAGGAAATTGGAGAGTTTGCAAGCGCATGCTTCAGCTGGCGGGATCAAACCCGATGGCGGTATATTTTTTGTGCAATCAAAAAAAGATAATTTTAACCATATTATCGGCTCTTTGGAAGTAAAACATCAAGGTGAGTACGACGGCTATACTCCAATCAGTGACTCTGATTGGAAAAAGAAGGGCCTCGATAGTTCTATTCTTAGGGATCAAAGACCACCACAAGCACAAGGTAATGCAATAGAAAGATTTGCTAAAAATGCTAATGCCATCAAAACACTCACAAGTTTTTATGGTTATAATCCCTACGTAGTTTTTGCGGAAGGATTCGACTTTTTTCTTAAAGAAGATTTCAACATTTTTGAAAAACAATCTCACAGTTCTCGTTTTAAGGGAACAGACTCCTCTATTCTAATGAGGTTAATAGCTGGAAACGATTGGCTTCCTTTGAACCAAATTTATGTTAATTGCTATCGCCATGGCGACACTCAAATCTGCCCGGCAACGATATTCGCCAGGATGCCAAAATGGAGTGAGAAAGAAATAGTAGGTATTATGCTAATGGTTATCGATAAATCTATAACTCGCTTGCAAAAATTAGGCGAAATTTAGGCACTCTTTTTCTCAAGAACCCAAAGCTGTTCCTTAACCTTTATATCTCTATTTCGTAAATTTCTTGAGCCACGGTAAGTATTATAATCTTGTTCCATTAAATCCCAGCTACCATATTTAGAAAGAATATTTTTGAATGACTCTATCGGTATTATCCCCTCGTTGTTATAAGAAATAGCTATAAATTTCGCTCGAGTATCGGACAAAAGCTGATCCATCGCTTTTTCGGCGGAGTTTCTTTTATTATAATCGGATCTGTTCCACTCCCTAGCTATTCCACTTACACCATCTTGTATTTCTATAGGCTTACCGCCGTTTATTATATTCAGCATAAAATAGTTAGAGCCGTATGGATGCTGATTGTACGGAGGGTCGTAATAAGCCAAATCGAAAGTAGGAAGATTCTCATCTTTTACCAGTTCGTTTAGATCTTTTTTGTGTACATAAACCGGACACTCAAAATCAGAAAGTTCAGGTATATCAAGATTAATTTCTTTTTTAATTCTGGAAAGCGCATTCTCTCCACGTCCACCAAAGTGCCCATTACCATTATTTTTATGAAAACCCTTAAAAACGCCTGATGTATTGGTATGAATAGACGATCTCACTAAAAGTGATGCTAAGCAGAATTTTTTGTATTCCTTTGGCACTTCGTCTATAAGTTTTCTCAGGTTATCTATTATTTTCGCGTTAACATTTGTATAAAAAACCCTCTCGCCAGGCTGAATATCGTTATCTTTTTTTGGAGAATAGTTTTTTTCTATAAAGCCCTTCGGCTTACCTTTTATTTTTAATTTGTTCTCATTCAACCAGTTTATATATTCGCCTAATTTTTCCATATTTATTTCTGATTTGTTAGCAAGATAAGCACTATTTATAGTTTCAGAATAGTCCTCTAAATCGTTCACATGAAGCTCGCTTGCGAATGCTTTTAATAATCGTGAAACAGCACCGCTTCCCGAGAAACCATCAAACACAATAATTTTATCTTTACCTATTTTTTTTCTTATTGCTAAAAAACCTTTATAAAGAAAGGGTAATAGCCGCCTT
Organism: uncultured Candidatus Saccharibacteria bacterium; assembly: GCA_964404005.1. GTDB lineage: Bacteria > Patescibacteriota > Minisyncoccia > Minisyncoccales > Staskawiczbacteraceae > XYD1-FULL-39-28. The sequence continues at coordinate 32,488 of CAYOIH010000003.1, read as the reverse complement.
TTGTTTCCAATATATGTGATTAAATGCGAAGTGAAAAACGGATTATCTAAATTGAGACAATTTATCGGGTCTTGTGAAAATAAATTTAGTTCTGTTTGGGGTTGGACTTTTGCCATTTTTTATTTTATTTTGACGTTTTTTCGAAAAAAATGCAACAGCCGAAAAAAACACCCTATTGAATCAGGTGTTGAAAAATTAAGCTAAAATTTTCTCGCTACTATCTTCTCTAACTTTCGTATCGTTTTTATTCAAAAGATTGATATGCACAATCGGTGCGACTGGATCCGGATTTTCTGCTGGCCTGGGCGTGCCATCTATGTAACTCCAAATCTGTTTTATCATTTGTTCGTTTCCATCAACGACCGCCTGTTTTAAAATTCTATTGATCAACAACTCCAAATATGATTTTTGCTGGCCATCAGGAACTTCTTGAAGTTTCTTTTTGATTTCTGCCGTAATTGAAACGCAGCCGGTTGGCCTTCCGGTTGGATTTCCGCTCAACCCCGGTCTAAACCTGCCATTATCGTCCCTTTTTTCCCTGTTATTACCTGATATATCAGGTGTTTTTGTTATTTGCTCTTGACCCATATATTTACCCTATTCAGCCCCCAAACTCTTGTTGGGTGCCCTTGTGGTTGCTCAAAATCCCCATATTTTACGCTTTTTTGGCCTTTATACCGGTAAACCCCTCAAACCTCGCTAATATCACTTCTGCGTATAAAGGCGACAATTCAATCGCTCTGCATTTCCTTTTCATAATTTCCGATGCAATTATTGTTGATCCCGATCCGCCGAAAGGTTCCATCACAATGCCGTTCCTCGGACTAAGTATTTTTATGTACGGAACTAATATTGGAATTGGCTTTGTGCCGAAAATTAAATTCTGGCCGGATTGAGAAGCTGAATCCGTTGCGTGTGTTACATGGTCGCCCATCACCCAAAATTTTGTGCCTTTGTCCTTATTCCAATCCGGCTTACCTTGTTTGGCGTAAAGCGATATTTCGTAAGTGTCTAATAATTTTTGACCTTTGTCCTCCAGATATTTTCTGAACTCGTCTTCGTCCAATTCGTTATTCACTCCGTCGCCGGCAACCGGAGCCACATCAAATCTGTTAAAAAATTTATACTTTGCTGAAAATCCTTGAGTCCGATTTGGCGTGTGCCAGATTACCATGTTTTGAATTGCCCAATACTTTTCTATGGCTCCCCAAAGATCGGGGGTGTTTCTCCAATTCTCGAACACCATAACGTTTGAACCTTTTTCATTCTTAAACTGGTTAGCTATTGAAAGCCATTCGTCAAATTCTGGAACGCCACCGGCTTGAATAACGCCTTCGTATTTTCGATTACCCTTGTAACCGAAGCCCTTTCCCATCGCATCTGTTTCGCCGACGCTTTCATATTCCCTCTCGGCTTTTATTTTCCAGCCGTCTTTGGTTTTTACTTTTCTGACTCGTTTTTTGCAATAAGCTAATCTGTACGGCGGATCTGTAAACATAAAATCAAATCGCTCATTACCCATCAACTTTTTCCATGCTTTCGGATCTGTTGCGTTGCCCACCATCAATCTATGTTCGCCGAGTTGCCAGAGATCTCCAAGTTTTACTCCGTGAGGTTTCTGTATTGCTTTTTCGGTTTCCTTTTGCAAGTCAAAGTCATCTGCTTTTTCCAATCCGAAGATGTTGTCTAATTCATTTTCGTCAAAACCAAATTCTTTTAATAAAGCTTCGTCAAAATTGGCCAGCTCATCGAAGTTCCACTCCCCGGTGTTTTTGTTGCTACGGAGATTGTATTCCTTAAACTCGGCTTCGCTGAGTTTCCGGTTTGGTACCCTTACATCAATCTCCTCGTCGCCTCTGCCCAACAACTGCATAATTTTCAACCGCTGGTGTCCAGCAATAATTTTGTTGTTTGTGTCTGTTGCCGGAATCTCTACTAAATCAAATTTAGCGACGCTCTTTTTGAGGTCCTCTAACTGTTTGTCAGTCATTATCCGGGGATTGCCCTCAAAAGGCACGAGGTCTTTCACTTTCCTTTTTTCTGTGTGCCAGGTTAATTTTTTAATTGATTTTGCCATAAATTTAATCTTTTTTTGCTATTAATCTTGTGAGAGTTAAAACGATCGCCACCGCCAGGCCCCCCGCCCAAATGTAATCAACCACCCATCCCAGGCAATAGAAAAAAGCAAAGAAAGCGTTTGTTAAAATTTCGTTTGTTTCTATCATAGATCTGATGGCCTTGAGGGGTAATCTTTTCTGCGGAACCAGAAAATCAACGCCGACTCAATGCCGGTAAATAGTATAAATATCATGTAGAAAACGAACGGGTAAAGAAAAATCATACCCAAGAATTCGCTTATGCTGGAATTAAGAAATGTCATAGTTTTTGGTCGCTGTCTTGCTTGTTGAAATTCCAAAGGAATTTTACAACAAACCCGACAAAGAAAATTAAAAGAAAGGTTAAAATTAAGACCTGCCCGTAATCAAGCTGTTTGGAAATCCAAAATGTCCCCGTGCCCTCTATTTGCTCTATTGTTGAGCCCTCGCCTATTGAACCGTCGCAATTCATCTGCGTAAAAGCAAACGGGTCGTTTTTGCCCGGCGGATTGCCTAAATAATTTACCGGCTGTGAAAGTGTGCAATTCATATTTGTGGTCTACTGCTTAAAAAAATCCAAACAATCACCATGAACGCTATCCCATAAAAAATGCCTAAAATAAAATCTAATGTCATTTGAATTTTTGAGAGTGTCCTCGTTTTTTTAATGAGAGGTCAATTATCGTGTATTTTCCTTTTGCGTAGTGAACAAAGTACTTCCTTTCATTGGACTGCCCCATTTTGAACCCACGCTTGCCATTTTTCAATCGTCTGTCAAAGGGTGCGCGAAAGGTTTTCATAAGTCAAGGAGAAATCACAATTTTCTCGTAATTTGATGTTTTGGTCGACCTTTTTTCTCTAAAAACTTGTCCAGCGTTTCGGCCGCCCGGGTTGCCGCAATTCTCAATTTTTCTTCTTCTGTAATCAGCCCCATGCCCAGAGCTTTGTCTAAACCCTCTAATTCTTTTTTCTTAAATAAATTAAATAATTTCATAGCGTCATCTTTTGTTTTAATTGGTACTTTTATCATGTTCTTTTTTTTGTCTTGATTTGCGACCTTTAAACCTTTCCCAGGCAGATATTATCTCGTCGGATTTTGTGTCCTCAAAAAATGTGATGTAGTAGCGCTGTTCGTTCTCGTCCCAATAAACTCGTGGCTTGTTTTTGTTTGTCATATTTTTAATTTTTTGCCGGATTTTGTTACTATTCTTAATTTTTAATTTCTCCGCCGTATAAATACAGCATTTCCGTTGTAGGAGCAAAGGTCTTTCAGCCCGCCTCTGTTTTTCGAGAGGTAGGCCGAAAGACCATTGCATGAGAGGAAGTTCACGGGACACAAATGTGCATCGATTTATGTCCCTTGCACTTCCGCTCTGCTATTTGGAGCCGCAGAGAGCCCAGTTAAATGGCTTGATAAAACTTTATCCCTGTGAGATAATCCCACAAAGAGAAACCCGTCTGAAATTACCACAAAGGGCGGGTTTTCTTTTACATCGCAATTATCAATTTATCTTTCAAACGATGTTCGATTTGCGGCGTAATTTCTATCTTCACTCGCCACTCGTCAGATTGTTTTTTTCGGACAATTGTCGGCGGGCTTAAATGCTGTTTTTGCGTCCTCGTGGGACATATCAGCAAAGCCGCGCCGGCAACTAACCGAAAAATGGAATGAATTTGAATATCGTTCGCACAATAAAGACGCCAAGCATTACAACTATCACAAACTCAAAAAACTGGATTAAAGGAAATCCTCCAAAAAAGATGTTAATTTTGTTGATGTATGCCTGGGTTGTCGGAAACATTAATCCGATCTGGTTTCCCTTGCTGTATGAAGTTTCGGCATTAAAATATCTCAATGTTTGATTTGCGAACTCATAAGCATTGGTGAATATAGGCCGGAAAAATCCCTCAATGGAGTATGCAAAATCAGACGGATAAGTATACCCGCCTGCGGCGTTTTCTGTATACCAATCGTTCCAGTTAATGAATGTGTAAGGTATTGAGTTGCCGCTGACATCGAAATTCAATGTGTATGCAGGGTCCGGCGTCAATTCAACAAAAGTGTTTGCGTCCAATTCTTGGTCTGCTATCAATTCCCACTCTCCGTTTTCTGTAATGCCAAAGTTGGACAAAGGTGTTGAAAAAATGCCTTCATAATTTGACAGAGGTATGGTGTACGGATAAGAATAAATTCCATTATTTGTATTTTTGAATCTAATGCGCAAATACCCGTAGCCAAACGTGCCTATGTGCAAAGCGGCATAACTGCCGGACAACGTTGTTGAACTATCTGTAATAGTTGTGCCGCTGGCCGGAGTATCAATAATCAACGTCGGGCTTGTGGGCGGAGCTGGTGTTGTAGTCCAATGTGCGGCTGGCGGAGTTGCTGTCTGGCTGAAAATTGCATATTGATACATTCCTGCCATACAGCCGTCCAATCCCCAGCTGGATTGATACGGATAAGTGCAGTGATAAGGAAAGCTTGAGTTTGTGTTATAGAAAATGTAGTAGTTGCCTATGTCGCCGTTGAGTCCTCCAAGATGGTGCGAAGTATAGTAAGGAAAATTCCCAAAGTTTAAATCAACATACCCGTTTTGGCATACAGCTCCGCTTCCTGCTCCGCCCTCAATGTAGATATAGGTGTATCCATTGGTATAGATTAAGGCCCAAGACTCTGAGTTCTGCCCGTAAATGCAATCAAATTTTACATCAGCCCCAGTGCCGTCCAGGTTTATTGTGGCGTTGTATGTCTGCACTGCCTCGGCTGACGCCTGCAATGCGCGGCAAAACAAAAACAAACTCACGATTAGAAATATAATGTATTTTTGTTTGAGTTTTTGCATGCTAAAAATCCACCAGACGGCGGAATATGAAAATTAAAACTAAAATTGCGATGCCTACTCCGCAGGCATACTCAATAACCGAGAAATACGGAATCGCATTGAATACCGCCATTACATTTTCCGGAAAAACCCAACTGACAGACGTTGACGGCGGAGTGCTTGCCATGCCGTCAAAAAAACCCTTTGCAAAATTAAAGAGCCCTGTTAGCGGAGCAAACAAGTATCCAAACAAAGATCCGATATTGGAAATGATATATCGGGCTACGTTAAAGCAATCAAAGGCAATGTGCAGTATGTCATCCATTAACTTTTAGTGTCCTCTTATCGCAGAGATTATGGCGTAAAAGACAATCAACCCTATTCCGATGCCGATGATTATTGTAAGCAGGGGCGTCAAATCAGTGATCAAACCAGTAGCGCTGGCAAGCACCGCATCTGTCATAGCCTGAGTCCAATTGATAAACATATCTGTTTAAGTCCCGAAGGTTGGGCCCGCCTCTCTACGAGCCCAACCCCGTTCGCTTTTAGTGTTTAGGAATTAAAGCGATAACCTTGCGGAGAATGTAGAATCCCATCGGGATACCGATTGCTAACGCAACCAATATCCAGAGATCCGACATGATCTGGCTGGCGTTGCCGGTCAGATCCGCGACTGCCGTTTCAGGCAAGACAACTATCTCGCCTGCCGCAAAGGTTGAAGCGGCTAAGCCGAATAAACCTGCTACGGTTGCGGCAGTTCCTACCGCAAACTTTTTAATTGTGGAAATCACAATTTTACGAGGACAATGATTTTTAATTTTTTCGACCTTTTACAACAAAAATATGTTGTTAAGTTTTGCAACAAAAAAACACAGCTATGCAATAGCTGTGTTTTAAATTGTTATTTCAGGACTGCTAATTCACGACTTCTATCCCCATATTTTTTGCTGTGCCCGCGATAATTTTTATCGCTTGTTCAATGTCTGTTGTGTTCAAATCCGGCATTTTTTTTATGGCGATTTCCTTTAATTGGGCTTTTGTTATCTTGCCGACTTTGGTTTTATTTGGGACGCCACTTCCTTTCTCAATTCCAATTACTTTTCTGATAAGTTCGGCCGCGAGAGGAGTTTTTAGTTTAAAAGTATAAGACCTGTCCTTATAAATTGTAACCTCGGCCGGAATTGTAAATCCCACCATTGCCTGGGTTGCCGCATTAAACTTTTGGCAGAACTCTGCGATATTTAACCCGTGCTGAGCTAACGCAGGCCCTATTGGGGGCGCTGGCGTTGCTTTACCGGCTGGAATTTGTATTTTTACGACTGCTTTTAATTCTTTTGCCATATTATGTTATTTTATTCAACTTTTTTAATTTGTAATGAATCTAATTCTACCGGAGTATCTCTGCCAAACATGTTTACCAAAACTTTAATTTTTCCTCTTTCTTTATCGATCTCGGACACTTTTCCTTCGAAGCCCTTGAACGGGCCGTCAACAATTTTAACCGAAGCTCCCACTTCAAAATCAATTGTAAATTCCGGTTCGCCCATTTCCATTCTTTTCATCAAATCAGCCATATCAGCGGCAGAAACCGGAATCGGCGTGGTACCTGCCCCTAAAAATCCTGTTACTCTTGGCGTATTCCTAACTACATACCAAGACTCATCTGTAACCACCATCTGCACCAAAACATATCCCGGATAAATTTTTTCCTCAACTGTTTTTCTTTTCCCGTTTTTAATTTTTATCTTTTTTTCTTTTGGAACTATCACATCAAAAATTTTGTCTTCCATGCTTAAACTCTCAATCCTTTGTTTAAGGTTTTTTGCGACAGCATCTTCATACCCGGAATAAGTGTGAATTACGTACCAGTTTTTTTCTTGTTCTATAACTTGTTTTGGCATGGTTTTTTAAATTAAATACTCCGAAGTACGAGCTTTTTAATTATTTCAGTAAATATATAATCTAGCCCTCCTAAAAATATTGCGGCGACGATTGTAAATCCGAGCACAATAAGCGTGTACTTTAAAATATCTTTCTGGGAAAGCCAGCTTACCCTTCTCATTTCAACCCAAACTTCTTTAAAAAATATACTTATTTTTTGTGTAATTGTCATGGTTCTTAAAAACCGCCCGCGGCGGCTATTTATGTTTATATTTCTATAATAGCCGAATCAAACCAATAAGTCAAGGCGGCGAAGCTGCTGTGGTCAACGGACCTTTTAAATTTGCTTATTTTTAGAAGCTAATCCCCGATGACATCAATGTTTTAGCCATCTTTTTTTGTATATCTTCCTTTGCCTCATTCAAGCACTGCTTTAAAACTTCTTGCTGGTCATCTGTACTTAATTCCGGATTCAATTTTATATTTTCCACTTCAAAATTGCCATTCATTTCAATTGAAACTCCTCTCTTCTCAATAACCGTTTTTTCTTTCTTTAAACTGTCCTGGAGTTTCTTTAACTCCGCAATTTTTTTTATCTGGTCAAATACCATCTTGTTTAAATATCTAAATTTTTAGCAGCCTTGGCGTGTGTCTGAATAAATTTCTTTCTTGGTTCAACTTCCTCGCCCATTAAAATATCCAATGTTTTATCGGCTTCATGGGCATCTTCAACTGTAACCTGCAATAAAGTTCTGTTTTCCGGATTCATTGTTGTTTCCCAAAGCTGTTCGGGATTCATTTCTCCCAAACCTTTATATCGCTGTATTGAGACTCCGCCCTTGCCCATTTCTTTTACAATTTTATCTCGTTGCGCATCTGAATACGCATATTGAGCATTTTTTCCAAAAGAAATTTTGTACAAAGGCGGCTGGGCAATATAAATGTGTCCGGCGTCAACAACCGGTTTAAAGTGTCTGTAAAAGAATGTTATGAGAAGACATCTGATGTGCGCTCCATCAACGTCAGCGTCAGTCATAATTACGATTCTGTGGTATCTTAATTTTTCAATATCAAAATCTTCTCCAATGCCAGTTCCCATTGCAATAATCAGCGCCTTGATTTCTTTTGATGCTAACATTTTGTCTAATCTCGCCCTTTCCACATTTAGAATTTTTCCGCGCAAAGGCAATATCGCCTGGAATCTCCTGTCCCTCGCCTGTTTTGACGAGCCTCCGGCGGAATCTCCCTCAACAATATATATTTCAGATTCTTCCGGTTTTCTGGAGAGGCAATCCGCTAATTTTCCCGGCAAAGCCAGCCCCTCCAAAGCTCCTTTTCTCAAAACTGTCTGGCGTGCGGCTTTTGCCGCCAGCCTCGCCTTAGTCGCCAGTAAACAATTTTCTATAATGGCTTTTGCATCAGAAGGATTTCTTTCCAAGTAGTCAGACAAGCCCTCTGCGGTGGCAACCTCAACAGCATTCTTGGCCTCCGGGTTTCCCAGTTTTGCTTTTGTCTGCCCCTCAAACTGCGGAGTTCGTATTTTAACCGAAACAACTGCTGTTAATCCTTCCCTAACATCATCGCCAGAAAAATTTTCATCTTTTTCTTTCAAAAATCCTTCCCGCCTTGCATAATCATTTAATGACCTTGTTAGCGCAGTTCTGAAGCCGGAAATATGCGTTCCTCCTTCCATTGTATAAATATTGTTCGCAAAAGATTCCTCCGTACATTCCATCTCCTGCGTATATTGAAAAGCCGCTTCAACCCAAATTTTATCTTTTTCTGCGGCAACAGAAAAAATATTCGGGTGCCTTGGAGTATTTGTCTGGACCAAATATTTTACATAGGACGCCACCCCTCCTTCAAAATAAAATGTGTAGCTGGTTTCCTGGCCTTTTATTCTTTCATCGTTGAATGTTATTTTTACTCCCTTGGTTAAATATGCCTGCTGGCGCAAGTGAGCTAAAATTCTTTTCGGATCGTATTCTATTTTTGAAAAAATCTCCGGGTCTGCGTCAAACGTCTGCGTTGTTCCGGTTTTTTTTGAGTCTCCTATTTTTTTTACATTATATTTCGGCTTGCCCCTAAAATATTCCTGCTCATAAATTCCGCCGTCTCTTTCAACGTGCGAAAGCATATATGTGGAAAGCGCGCAAACGACAGAAATACCAACTCCATGCAAACCTCCGGAAACTTTATACGCTTCTCCGCCGAACTTTCCTCCGGCGTGCAAAGTCGTCAAAACAGTTTCCAAAGTTGATTTGCCCGTGTCCGGATGTTTTTCAACCGGAATTCCCCTGCCGTCGTCAGAAATCTTCACCCTGTTATTCGGCAATAAAATAACTTCTATATTTTTGGCGTATCCTGCCATTGCCTCGTCTAAACAATTGTCTACAACTTCCCAAATCAAGTGATGCAAACCGTCCACTCCTGTCGAGCCAATATACATTCCCGGCCTTAATCTGACAGGCTCCAAACCTTTTAAAACATAAATATCTTTGGCTGTGTATTCTCCATCTTTCCTTGTTTTCTTCGGCTCAATCTTGGCTTCCGGCTTAACATCGTCTTTTACCACTTCTGTTTTTCTTAACTCCTCTTTTGGTTCTTCCTTTACCTTTTCCTCTTTTATCGGTTCTGATTTTTTTGCAACCTTAGCTGGCACCGGTTTTTTTTCCGGTTTTGGTGCAACGGCTTTCTTTCCGACAACATTTTTTACCGGAGATTTTATCACCGTTTTTTTCTCGACCTCTTCGTCTTTTGATTTAATATTTAGTTTCATTTTTGTTAATGATTATTTTTTAACGTAATTCCGCTTTCAGCTCTTTAACTGTTTCTTCTCTAATCTCTTCTTGGATTTTATTTATTTCTTCGTTGGTCAATGTCCTTTCCGGCGAGCGGTAAACAATCCTAAATGTATAACTTTTTTTATCCTTGCCGAATTTTGCATCATCTTCGTAGCTGTCTAAAAGTTTTACTTCTTCAATTAAATTCTCGGCGAAGTCGCGCACAATTTCGTAATAATTATTTAAATTTATATTTTTATCTATAATAAATGAAATATCCCTGGCAATTTCCGGATATTTGCTTACCTCTTTATACTTGCTGTTTATATCCTTAAACTGGCTGGTAATTCGCGGATCGTCCGACCACAAAATTCTGATGTCGGTGATCCCCATCTTTATCATAGCTAATCTTTCTATCCCAAATCCAAACGCCCAACCATTATAAATTTCTGGGTCAATTCCAAAATTCTTTAATACTTGTGTGTGTACAAGCCCAGAACCAACAATTTCTAACCAATCATTATTAAATTTCACTTCAATTTGAACCGAAGGGTCTGTAAATGGAAAAGAATCCACCAAAAATCTAAACTCAACGTTTTTTCCAAAAAGAGTTTTTACAATGTCCTCTTCAACAAGCTCCAAGTCTCTCTGGGTTATTATTTTCTTGTCTTTTTTACAAATATACAAACCGTCTATTTGGTGGAATGCCGGAAAATGCTTTCTATCAATTTCGTCTTTTCTAAAAACAATCCCCGTAGATAATGCGCCGAACTCTCCATCTTTTTTTAGAACTTCTAATACATCTTTATCGCGCAAACAATACGGCCACATTGTTGTGGTTTGTGTGCGCAGTATGTCTTTTTCTGTAATGTAATATGTATCAGACTCTCTTCTTGAGGGATGATCTTTTGGGGTGTTTAAAACATTAAAATTGTCAGCTACAGTAACAATTCTTGGGAAATCAACCAAGTAAAAATCTTCAAACCTTGGCAAATCTATTATCTGGTCAACTAAAATCTTAACAGGAGAGTTCTCCTTTTTTGTAAGATCTGGAAACCTTAATAGCCTCTTTATTCTTTCGGCCTTAATATCCGTCCTGGCCTCAAGTTCCTTAGTTAAATCCTCCCCCTTTTTGTCTTCTATTATGATATTTTCTCTCTTCATATATAGCTTATATTCTTCTATTTTACCGCAAAATAATAGACAAAGCAATACCCGAAAGTGGATAAATTCAGAGGGAAATTGTTGACTTTTAGCCAAAAAAGTATATTATAAATTTTGAACTAACCGAACCTTCCCAGCCAAATAAGGAGGCTTATCATGGCCAAAAAGAAAACGGGCTATCCGTGGTATCTTGAAGTTGGGCGCTCCGTGAACGAAGCAATAGCTGCTGCAATCGCCGCTCACTGCGGACTGGACAGCTCCCACGATACGATTCGTTGTGCTGACGGCGAACACCGTAAATTGTGGGGGTTGCGCACTAAAAAACAGGTGCTTCTCGTCCACAAAAAATTCGAGATCGAAAAAGACTTTAATGTATTTAAGAGAGGATTGGGTGGAGAAGTCTGGCCTGCCAACCACTATATCCAAAGTTGGCATGCGCCACAAAAAGGCGTTCACACAACTCCAATAACAACATAGCGCGGAAACTCCGCGAAAAATCCAAGCCAAAAAGCGACTCGTCCATGAGAGACAGCCGCTCTTTTTTTTGCCGATTAACTCAAAAACAACGTATTTTGGTCAAATTACGCTTGACAGGGTTGATTTCCCCTATAGGATGTGCCATCATTATGCTATAGGCACTATTATTAATTAAAAACTAGTTGGTCGGTAATTTTTTCGAAATAGTCCAGTCCCTATTGCAATGGACTGAACGAAACAGAAAATATGCTAATCGAATAGTTATTTATAATGCCAGGAAAAGCAAATTCGGCTTTCATGAAGCCGTTAAAGTTAACTGCTGACTTAGAGGCAGTTGTAGGAAAAGGCCCGATGCCAAGATCTGAAGTTGTAAAAAAACTTTGGGCGTATATTAAAAAGAATAACTTGCAGGATCCAAAGGCTAAAAGGAATATAGTCGCTGACGCCAAGTTAAAAGTAGTATTTGGTGGAAAATCAGTAGTGGATATGTTTGAGATGACAAAATTGGTCTCAAAACACCTATCTTAGTAAAACCAAAAGCTCGTCCCTTAAGTGGGGCGAGTTTTTGGTTTGTTCCGCCTGTTTTTATCAATAAATAACCAGTATCGCCAAACCGATTACTATAAGAACAATGGAAATTGCCTTTTGAAAAATTATCCTCTTTGACAATCCTTCCTTTAAAATTTTGGGGAAGAAAATGGAAATAAATAAAGTAATGACAAAAAGAAAAGCATATTGAATTCCCCTCAGGGCGTTAACCATCGGCAAGAATGCTATGGGCGCCAGAAATATGGCAAAACTCTGTAAAAAATTAGCCACACCTCCAGAAGCCTGGGCCAAAACAAACTTTGCCTGCGTTCCTTTATTTAAAACCATACGCTTTGCAAAAATTTCCTTTCTGTATCTTTTAGATAGAAGTAAAACCGAAACAAATAAAAACACAAATATCCCCAGCCATACAACTCCCTGCAAAAACCCCGTGCTCAAGAAAACCATTTTTACAAAAATATAATCTAAAGAAAACATCACCGAAGAAAAAATTGTGAGTTTAAGGTAACTTTGTGTAACTTTCTGAGTCTTTTCGACGGAAACAATTATACACGCCAAAAATAATATTATAAATGCCAAAATATATATCGGGGACATTATTACAGTTCCCCAGAAAATCCAGGTTAAAACAAAAATAAATATTGGCTGGGTTGCTCCAATAGTTGTCATAACCTTAGAAACATCAAATTTTTCTAAGGCAACATACATTGAGTAAAGACCCGCTATACGAACGATAGAATCTAAAATAATCCAGGTTAGCCCCGCAGTGCTTGGAAAACCAAAATTTATAAAAGGTATAAGCACAACCACAGAGGCTCCAAAAGCACCCACATAAAAAATATAAGATTTTGGCTTTGGTCTGCTGGCTAAAACCAGCTTGTCTCCCAACGAAGAAAAAGCGAAAAAAAGATACGCTAAGATTATTACTATTAACCAAGAATATATCATATTTTTAAACTCATTGCTTTATATTACCAAAAAATCACCTGTTTGGCGATCCTTCAAACACTAAAAAAATCCCGTGCCAGCCGACACGGGACTAAACGAGACATCACCTGCTCCAAATCTCGTCTTTTTTCAACTCCAGCTCTTTAACGATTACCCTTGTTTGCGGGCGCGTTTCGATTACGTAGCATAAAGCTTCGCGGAGTAGTCTGAAAAAAACTTCCGAGTCGATAATTGTCATATCATCCATAATTTCTTTCGAAATTGCGATGGTACCATCAATTCTGCCAAGCCTTGTAAAAACAATAACAACCTTCCAAGACCTTAGCACTCCGTCAAAAGCAACGCGCGACAGAGCATCTATGTTGTCGAGAGATAAAACGCGATTCCACAGGATCCCAGTCTCTACATGAGTTCCCATATGCTCTCTCCTTGTCAAAGGACGGTGCTTTCCTCAGAACAATATTTTTTATGATATCAAAAAAACAAAGCAGTCAATAATTTATTTATCCACTGTTTTACAAAAAAACCAAAGATTTAAGTCTCTGGTCTTTTGCGCTACTTGATAAAAATATTACTAATCGACGTCCTTGCGGATATTTTTTAAAAGCCACAACAAAAATTTATCTATTTGTCTTTGATTTTTTAGATAATATTTTGCCGCACTTTTTTTATTCTTGCCCACGCGGATAGTAATCCCCTCCCCCTTGAGCGCAATAAAGGCATCTTCGTCTGTTTTTGAGTCTCCTGCATAAACGGGCAGAATAATTTTCTTGTTTTTAACTTGAAAGTATTTATATAACAAACGGATAATTTCGCCCTTATTCCAATCCAACCGCGGGATAATGTCTACCGTCTCCTTGTCCCAAAAAACTCTCAATAGAGGATTTTTATAAATCGGTTCAATAAATTTTTTCAAGTCTGCCTTAAACGCCCGCATCTTTTTACGACCGACAAACTGATAATGAAAAGTAAAAGAATAAGGTTTCTCTTCAATTGATAACTTAGGATATTTATGGATAATTTTTATAAAATCTTTTTTAGTATCTGAAAGCGCAGATAAAACGCGCTTTGACATGCGCTTTAATTTTAGTTTTTTCTCTATCGACCATTCCAAACCATGGCTGCCCGCATACGTAAATTCATCAACGCCAACTTTTTTTTTGACAACGCTGAGCGGCCGGCCACTGACTATCGCAACCGGATAGAATTGGCTTATCTCCCGAAGAACCCGGCGAGTCTTATTCGGAAGATAGGCTTGTTCTGGCGCAGGCATTATCGGAGAAATAGTTCCGTCAAAATCAAGCATTAATAATATTTTTTTGCCAGCTTTTACCTGCCTCTCAATCTCGACCTCGCATTCTTTAATTTCTTTCATAGTTATTAAACTTCGGCTATAGTTTTAAGAAGCTCGGCGGCCCAGCGGTAAATATTATAATTCCTGACACTGGCGCGCATAGTTTTCATCCGCCTGTTTTGTTCTAGAGGAGACATAATAATCCCCCTATATATTGCATCGGCAATCTCTTTTGTACTATAAGGGTTAATAATTAAAGCTCCTTTTAATTCATGAGAAGCGCCAGTAAATTGGCTTAAGACAAGAACCCCCGACTCATCATTTCTTGCAGCAACAAATTCCTTGGATACTAGGTTCATGCCGTCATGCAGAGACGTAACAGCACAAACATCCGCTAATTTATAAAGCGAATTCAGATCTTGGTGGCTATATTGCACTACTTCTAGAACGATGGGCTGCCAGTCATCTTTTTTAAACTTTTGATTAATCCTTTCCACTTCTTTGGAAACGATATTTTTATATTCAGAATATTTTTCGATCTCCGATCGGCAGGGTGACGCAATTTGCAAAAAAGTAAATTGCCCACAGTACTCCGGGTGCGTATCGAGAAAATATTCAACTCCCTTAAGACGTTCCGGAATTCCTTTAACGTAATCGAGCCTATCAACGCCCAGACCCAAATATTTTGTTTTTATTCCAAGCCGATTTAATATTTTTTTACCAAGCTCGGAAAGATCTTCTCCATCATCTTCATTGGTAAAAGAGACGCCGACCGGAAAGGATCGTATATACGAATCGTGGTCGTCACGAGTAACAGAAAATTTATCAAAATCTATGCGCGACTCCACATTTTTTCCTATAGTATCAATAAAATTGTTACAAAACTGCTGATTATGAAAACCAATAATATCAGCCCCTAGCATTCCTTCAAGAATTTTTTGCCTTTGCGGACAAATGCTAAAAGCTTCTGCGCTCGGCCACGGGGTATGCCAAAATATGCCGATCCGCGCATCCGGACGAGCCGCTTTAATCATAAGCGGTAAAAGACTGAAATGATATTCGTTTACGATTATAATCGGCCTTTGAATATTTTTAATTTCCTCAAGCAACACTTTAGCAAATTTACCATTCACTCTCTTATATTCAACCCAATCTTCTTCCTTAAAAACCGGACGCGTATGAGTATTAAGACAAAGCGGATATAATCCTTCAGCTGAATAACCTTTATTATATCCCCTGACCTCTTTATCGGTAAGCCAGACTCTTTTTAAAGTATATTTTGGGTCATCGGGAGGAACCTGCAACTTTCCTTCAGCATCTGCGGTTTCCTTGTCAGCATCACCACTGCCATGGGCAACCCACATTCCTCCGCAAGCCTCCATTAAGGGCTCAAGGGCGGTTAGTACGCCACCTGCTTGAGAGAAACAATAAACACCGTTTTTTCCTTTTTTGTGGGAATACGGCTCACGATTAAACACAAGAAAAATTTTCTGATCTTTTAAATACGCCCTAACAAATTCTTTTAAACGCTCTTCGGTCCAGGGACTATCTAATTTCTCCATCCTCAATTTTGCCTCCTCTCTGGCTGCTGATCTGGCTTTTAGTAGACTAGCCGATATCTTAAAAATCTCTTGAGCTAATGGACGAAAAAAAGAATGCCCTTCAAAATCTTTTAATTCCTGATCCATTTTACCAGCCTGTACCGATCTTATCGATTTAATCATTTTTAGAATCGGTTTAAAAACCAGCCATCTTAAGATAAAAATTAAAGCAATTATTAAAATTAATGTTTGGATGAAAAATCGTAAAAGAACAGTTGCCCAGGTCTGATTAATTGCAGCGTCTATATAACCAGCATTTTGCGCAATCATAATCGATCCGATTACTGCGCTGTCTTGGTGCAGAGGATCGACGAATTCATAAATCTTGTTTTTTTCTACAGATACAAAACTCCCCGAGGCACTGTCAGCATCCATAGCATGAGCGGGCTTAGCGCTCTTTATTATCTCATCTAACAAATCGACAGAATAAGCTACGACGCCCCCTTTACTATCGTACACAACTATTCCCAACAATCTTTGCTTGTCGGTAAATTTGTTTAGGGTTTTTTGTAAAGATTCTTGAGAATTATTAATGTATGCTGGTTCTATAGACTCCTTAAAACTTTCTGACAGAATTTGAGTTCTATATTCTAAATCAGAAACCAAAGATGCTCTTTGTCCACTCACTTGGAAAAAAGTAAAGCCAAACACTATGACACTTGTTAAAACCAATATTCCGACAACGATTGTCCAAAATTGATTCATTTTTTTAAATTAGATTAAAAAATATATTTTTATAAAACTTCTCGCGGAAGCCTCCAAATATAAATTCCGAGAGCAAAAGATAGAACGGCCATTCCCAAAAAGACGTACATATAACCGACTTCTTGAATTAAAATACCGCCGATAATTGCCGCCAATCCCACTGCTATAGACGCAATCCCTTCCCATTCCCCCCATTGGACTATAGAATCCTCCCTGCTTGTGTGCGCGCTGTAAACCGCATCAAATGCCGGAGAGCCAAGAGCAGCTCCCACGCCCCAAAGAACTTGGGTAAAAATTAGCTGGGCAATACTGCCCATAAAAGCGTAGCTTAAAAAAACCAATCCACGGATCAAATAGCCTAAGGCCACTAAAAGCTCCTGTTCTTTTACTTTTAACTGCCATTTTCCAAATAATAATGTTAGAACGCCAGCTACAATAGAAAATACCGCCCAAGATAGCCCGGCGAAAGCAATGTTCCCACCTAATTTCTGCACAAACACCGCATAAAATGGCGCAAACAGTCCTATGATAAAAACCATCGCAGTATTTACTGCAATCAGGATTCTTAATCCCCTGTTGAACCTTTTTTGTGGAAGTATAAACTCAAAAAGTTGTTTTAAGATCATTACGCTCATATTACCATAAATAGGGCCTAATTTGAAGAATAGAGCGATTTGCATTAAAGTGGCTTCTTGTCAAAAATTTTTTAGAGCAAGGGGCAAAATAGGCTAAAAAGACTTGACAAACAGTTATAAAATGATACAATAAAGACATAATAATGTAAAGAGATTGCGCTCAAACACAGCATGTTTTGAGTTTTTTATTATTAAACCCAAAAACTAAAAATGAAAATTCTAACAAACATAAGATTCGCCCAGACGGCCGGTATAGCCCAGGTGGTTTTATCCTTTATGGATTTTATAGAAAAGAGGGCCGATATAGGTTTACACATTACGGCTGTAAACATAATAAATAAAAGAGGTAAAAACAGTTTCAGAAAGGTGGAAACAAACAACACCGCCACCATATCAGCTTCTTTGAACGTTCCTAACGTCTCAAAGGTTGTTAAAAACGCCAAAGATTTAAAGTATGTAGAAAAAAGATATAGTAAGGTTATTGGCGCCTATCAAAGAGCAATAAAAGAAGAAAAACCGGACCTAGTGCTTGTAAATGGAACTTATTTTTTACCATGGTGTCTGCTTTTAGCTGCCCAAAGAGAAAGCATTCCTGTTGTTTCGCACTACCACGGCGTGCTTGCAAAAGAAACTGTAAGCTGGAAGAAAAGGGCCAAAAAAATATTTTTGGAGATGGAAAGATGTTTTGATAATGATAATACCTTTTACATTTTTCCTTCTGATATGACAAAAAATGTTGTCGAAGAAGAAGTTTTCGGCCATAAAATATATAAGTCTGCCATAATCCCAAATCCTGTACCTGAATATTTTGTCGCAGGCAAAAGTAAAAAAACCAAACAAAACATTGGCATTATAAGCAGGTGGACCAGAACAAAAAATGTTCAATTCTGTGAAAAACTGGCAAAGTACAACCAAAAAAATGGTAGTAAGTTTACTATTAATATTATTACAGATCTTGACCCTAAAAATAAAAAATACAAAAGGATGTCAAAATTGGTTACGTTTTATAACTCCAGAAGCAACAAAAAGCTAGTGGCATTTTACCAAAAAATGGGAGTTATAATCAGCCCTTCGCATTTTGAAACTTATGGAAATGTGGCCAAGGAAGCCGTGGCGTCAGGAACTCCGGCAATAATTAACCATAATATGGGAGTTTCTGAAACCTTTAAAAAACTGGGGCTCCACGACTGGATTATAAACTTCAACTCAGTGAAATCGGTGTATAAAAAAATAGAAGATGTAATAGGGGGAGAAGTGGCCGAAGACGTTAAAAATCAGATAAAAGAATCCTATGGCACTCATAAAATATTCACCGAATTAGTTTCCGTTTTAACCAGCGCCATATAATAAAAAAGCTGGAGAGGGTAAACTTTCACAACTAAAAAAGCACTAATCCTATATTAGTGCTTTTTTAGAGGTTTTATTTATGGCCTTGGTGGGTCGGTATAAAAATATTATTTAATTATTTCTTGCGCAACGATAAAAATAATATAAGCAAAATAGGCTACCACAAACAAAGCGCCCTGCCATCTTTCAAGTACATGTTTTTTACCGACAAACATAAAAATAAAGAGTAAAAGCGTTGCCCCGATTACAACCATAACGTCTCTCATTAGCAATGGAGAAAAAGGCAATGGATTAATTACGGCGCTTATTCCCAATATCCAAAAAACATTAAAAATGTTCGACCCTACTATATTGCCCACTGCAATGTCTGTATTTTTTCTATAAGCAGCTATCGCCGAAGTCGCAAGTTCCGGTAAAGATGTTCCAATAGCCACAACAGTAAGCCCTATCACTGCCTGGCTAATACCGAGGTTTGAGGCAATAGTTACAGCAGAATCTACAATCCATTTTCCGCCGAGCGTCAGGCCGAAAAACCCGGCTATTATCATGCAAATTGACATCGACAAAGACCTCTCTTTAACATCTGTTTGATTTTCGTCTCCGGATACTTTGCTTATGCCGAATGTGTAATACAAAAAAATAATAAAGAAAGAAAGGAGCACAAACCCGTCGATTCTGGTAAGTCCGGAGGGCAGGCTGCCATCAATAAATTGGTCATTAACCAAAAGGGCGAGCACAACCACTGCCAATAAGCTTAATGGAATCTCCTTCCAGGTGGTTCCTTTTTTAACTGCCAGCGGAAAAATAACCGCTGAAGCTCCTAAAATAAGCAGAATGTTTGCTATATTGCTTCCTATAATGTTGCCTATGGCAATATCTACATTACCCTGCAAGCTGGCAAAGATATTAACCACCAGCTCGGGAGCTGAAGTTCCAAATGCAACAATAGTAAGGCCAATTACCAAGCTTGAGATGCCAAATCTTTTAGCAATCGACGAAGCCCCATCAACTAAAAAATCTGCTCCTTTTATAAGAAAAATAAATCCCAACGCTAAAAGTAAATACGTAACTATATCAAACATGTTAATTGTTTATTGAATTATTATACATTTTTATACTCTTATATCAGCAACAAAAAATCTCTTTTTGAAAAATTCAATCAACGAAATCTCCATTAAGCTGACGGCAAAAATTATAGCCCACTCCGCTACACCCAATGGCTGAGTGGACAAAAGTTTCTGCAAGGGCGGGAGATATAAGCTTATTAGAAGCAAAATAAAACTAATGGCTACACCGCCAACCAAATAATAATTGGAGAATATATCTCTCCTGAAAATTGTTTTTTTGAATGAGCGAACCGAGAAAGCAATGGCAAGGGAAGCTACACACATAAATACGAAAACCATCGTTCGCGTTTTATCAAGGTCACCAGTAAACTTCCAGAAAAAAATAAAAAATAAAAACCCATCTAACCCGGTGATAAAGAAAATAGCAGTCATCCATTGCTTCATTGCTTTATTTAATATCGATTCTTTAGGATTTCTTGGCTTCTCATCCATTAGCCCCTTGGTCTCCTGCTCGGTGGTGAGAGCAATATCTGGAAATCCGCTCTCTATAAGGTTTATCCAAAGAATCTGTGCGGGTAATAATGGAAGCGGAAACCCCATTGCCATACTTGCTAAAAATAAACAGAGTTCTGAAAAATCATTTACCACAAGATAAACAAACACTTTGCGAATGTTTTGAAAAATCACCCTGCCTTGCTCAATAGCTTTTAATATCGTCTTAAAATTATCATCCAATAAAACCAGATCGGCCACTTCTTTTGCCACATCCGTGCCAGAACCAACAGCAACTCCAATATCAGCTGACTTGAGGGCTGGAGCGTCATTCACGCCATCGCCGAGCATTGCCACCACTTCTCCATTAGCTTGGAGCGCGTCAACAATACGCAGTTTATGGCGCGGAGAAACACGGGCATAAATGGAGATAATTTTTGATTTTTCTTTTAACTCGTCATCCGTTATCATTTCCAGTTCTTTGCCTTCCATTATGTTTTCGTCTTCTGCTTCAAGGCCAATTTCTTCAGCAATGGCCTTAGCTGTAAATTTATGGTCTCCGGTAACAATGACCGTGCGGATGCCGGCCTTCTTGGTAATAGCGATAGATTCTTTAGCGTCTTGGCGAAGCGGGTCTTTGAGGGCGATAAAACCGACAAGCGAAAGCCCATTTACCAATTCGGTGAGATTCTGGTATTTTGTTTCAGTATCATAATCTTTATGGGCGCAGGCAACAACTCGCAATCCTTTCTGCGTGAGCGCTTCAAGTTTTTTTATCAATTCGTCGGCCTGGACCGTTCCTAATTTTCCCTTTTTGCTATCAATATCCAAACTGACGGAACGATTAATAATTTCTTCGGGAGCTCCAATAACATAAAGCATATTATGTTTTTTATCTTTCTTGCAGAATGTGGCGGCAAACTTATATTCTGATTCAAAACTAATCCTGTCCAATACGGGATATTGTTTTTCCAATTCTTGTTTGTTCAAACCCGACTGCATTCCAGCTAATAGTAGGGCTTTATCTGTTGGTCTGCCCCGCACTACCCATTCTTGCAGTTCCGCTTCTGGATTTTCCACAAATGCATCATTTACCAAAGTGGCAATTTTTAACGCTGAAATATGCGATTCAACGCCATTAACATTTTTGCCGTTAGCAAGTCCGTTAATACTGTCTCCCATCAATTCTTTTGTGCTTGTTAAAATATGGCTTACTTGCATTTTTCCTTCTGTAAGAGTGCCTGTTTTATCGGTGCAAATGACAGTTACGCTTCCCAAGGTTTCTGTGGCGGCAAGTTTTCTTACCAAACCTTTTTGCTTAAAAATACGCCGCATTCCCAGGGCTAATATGACAGTAATGGCTGGAAGCAACCCTGCGGGTATCGCCGAAACTGCAAGAGCAAGGGAGGCTATAAAAACGTCAACAAAATTCTTTTCAGTAAAATAACCCTCAATGATAATAATAACGATAAAAGATAAAATAAAAACTCCAAGCCAATTTGAGAGAATTGCGATTTTTTTCTGAAGCGGAGTTTTGCGTTCTTTTGTCTCTTTAAGAAGCGACACAACTTCTCCAATCTGCGTATTGATGCCAGTAGCAACAACCACTATCGTTGCCCGCCCTTCTTCTACAATCGTTCCCATAAAAACCGCATTTGTTCGTTCTAAATCTTTTTCAACCGCTTGCCATTCGCCGGTAAGACTCGCTTCATTTATTTTCAATCCCTTTGATTCGAAAATACGACCGTCGGCTGGCACCTTATCACCCGATTTCAAAAACACCACATCGCCAACAACTAATTCTTCGCTGTCTATTTCTTTTTCGTGTCCATCCCGTAAAACTTTTGTCCTAACTTTTACCATCTTCTTGAGAGCGAGAAGTGATTGATTAGCTTTATTTTCTTGATAAAATCCAACAGTGGTGTTAATAAACAATACAACAACAATAAAAATGGCGTCTGAATAGTGCTTTAATAATGATGAAATAACAACGGTCGCAAGCAAAATGTACATCAAGGGACTATTAAACTGACTCAAAAACAGCCGTATTTTGGAATACGGTTTTTCTTGAGGAAGGGTGTTTCGTCCAAACTTTTTAAGTCTCTCTATAGCCACGACGCTGTTGAGACCATCTCTTGTGCCCGCTGTTTCAATAAAAACTTTTTCTAATGAAATTGTGTGCCAATTTTTTTTCATCTTCTTTAATTCTACCAGAAAATTATTATAAAAGCGACCTCATAAAATATATAATATCTATAAAAAAGCCCCGCACGATACTTCGTGTACGGGGCTTATGAAACGCATTGGGACACATGTGCCCAACGCCTACGCCTCCTCTGGAACCGACTCTTCGGTCCTCCGTTTCTCCTTCAGTATAAAGAACGCGATTATCACAATTGCTATTGCAACCGTGAAAAAGCGGTAATTCAGACTCTCGATGCTACTGTACTGGTCGTAAACCAGCGCATCGCTGAAAGCTCCGATCGAACCGAATACCGTCTCTGCCACGTGACGGAATCCATATAGAACGTCTGCGAAAATAGCTCCAAGTGGTTTCTGTTGAAGAACCTGCTTAAAGCCTTCGTCCATGACTGCTTTTTTGGCAGTCACCGACAACTGGCAGACGATAATGGAAACCGGCACGAAGAACAGAAGCCGGCCGATCTTGCTCGTAAAAAATGCGCGAGCAACTATGTAAGTGGCGACAGCCGAGGCAATTGCCAAAAACACGTTGTACGAATCGTGATCGACTCCTATTCCGAGCAGAGCGGCAATGACAAAAAACTGAATCTGGCTGATTCTTTTGTAATTCATCCCTCTCTCCTCCAAGAGTTAGTCGCGGGCGGAATACTTCTCGCTCTTGCTTGTATGACTCTCGTTGACCGTCTTGTTTTGGTGGTCGGAATGAGCATCATACTGCACATCAGGGCCGTAGTCGATTCCGACTCCGCGACCCCTACTCATGCTGGCAGCATACGGAGCCGCGCTCCCCATGCCAACACTCGTTTGAGTATGGAGCGCGCATCCGCCGCAGACCGCCATGGCGACCACCACTAAGACCGATATCACGATTGAGCACTTCATTTCTGTTTCTCCTCACAAAATCCAAAAAAATCATCCGTGAGCTTGTTTGGCATCCGAGCCGAGGCTCTTAAAATCTATATAAATCACCGCCCATAGGCGGATATTTGCAATGTGCTTACTTGTAAAGTATAAATATTATATTACACTTATTTCGTTCTTTTGTCAATAGTCTGAACAAAAAACCGCCCCGATTAAAGAACGGCTCGTATCTTTGTTCTCAGCTAAAACGTAGCACTTTTCCCTGCCAGATATCCCGTACTCCAACATTCCTGTAAATTAAATCCTCCTGTGGTTCCGTCTACGTCAATAATTTCTCCTGCAAAAAATAAATTATCAATTATTTTTGATTTCATTGTTTTGTGGTCTATTTCTTTTAAAGATATTCCTCCCCTTGTAACTTTAGCGACATCAAAATCTAAAACGCTTTCCGGGGTTATCTCAATATTTTTAAGAATTTTTACTATCGCGGCTCTTTCAGCCTTCGACATATTGTTCGCTATTTTATTTTTATCTATTTTTGCAATGTCTGCTAAAATTTCGGCCAATTTTTCTGGCACGAAAATTGATAATACATTTTTAGTTGTTTTGCTTGCATTTTGTTTTAAAACATCTTCAAACCCTTTCAAAAGCTCGTTATAATTTAACAAAGGAAAGAGATCGATGGACAACTTGGTTTCGCCTTTTTTTAACAAATCCCCTAATTTTCCGCTAATATTTAAAACAGCGGGGCCCGTTATGCCAAAATGCGTGAACAAAATTTCTCCGTATTCGCGAACTATTTTCTTCCGCCTGCCCTGAGCACCTGCCCTGAGCGAAGCCGAAGGGGTGTCGAAGGGTTTTTGAAATACGCTGATTTCCACATCGTCCAAGCTTATTCCCTGTAGACTTTTTACCCATTCTTCTTTTACTTTTATGGGAGACAAGGCCGGCGCTGGCTTAACAATTGTATGCCCCAATTTTTCAGCCATTCTGAGCCCAGAACCGTCAGAACCAGTTGAAGGATAAGATTTTCCTCCGGTACAAATAATATATTTCTTTGCCACGACGTAGCCCGTGGCGGTGGCTTTGTTACTTAAAATTATTTTTTTAATTTTTTTACCGGTACAAACGATTTCTTTGACTTCTGAGTTAAAAAACAACTCGACTTTATTTTTTGTTAAATATTTTTTTAAAGCTTCTAAAACTTCCTTGACACTGTCGCTTTTTGGAAAAACTCTTTTGCCTTCAATCTTAGTTTTCACCCCCAGCTCTTCAAAAAATTTAATTGTTTTTTCCGGCCCAAAAACAGAAAAAGCGTGGAATAAAAATTCACCATTATTATAATTTTTTACGAGTTCCCGTAAATTAAACTCTGCGTTAGAAAAATTACATCTTCCGTTGCCGGTTAAGAGTAATTTTTTAGCAAGCTCCACATTTTTTTCTATCAAGGCGACTTTCAGCCCCGATCTTGCTGCTGTGCCGGCCGCCATAATTCCCGCAGGACCGGCACCGATAACAGCAACGTCGAATTTAGTATCTTCTACCATGATTAAAACGGCTTGACGGCCTTCTGCGTTGAGGATAATTATTTTTATTAAAACTATCAGAAGTGTTTGTTCTCTGGACCGAACTGGCAGGCAAATCCGGTAATTTTGAAATAGGCAGAAAAAGCCTGGTCAATCTTTCTATCTCTCTAACTTTAGACCCCTGGTCCGGCAAACAAAAAGAAATGGCTTTTCCAGACATTCCGGCCCTACCGGTTCTCCCGATACGATGGACATAATCTTCCGGATTTTCGGGAAGGTCAAAATTAATAACCAGCTCAATTCCCTTTACGTCTATTCCGCGTGAAGCAATATCTGTTGCCACAAGCACTCTGTATCTGCCCATCTTAAATCCTTCCAGCGCTTCTTTTCTCTGGCCCAAAGATCTGTTTGAGTGTATTTCAGCGGCAGAAATTCCAACATTGCGCAGCTCATCGCAAATTTTTCTGGCATTATGTTTGATTCTTAAAAAAATTAAAACGCTTCCTTTATAATCTCCAAGCAATTTTTTTAACAGCGGAAGTTTCTGGTCTTTTCTGACGACAAAAAGTTCGTGCTCAATGTTTTCAGCAGTAGTTCCGGATTTAGCTATTTCTACTCTGACAGGAAGTTTCATGTGAGAGCTGGCAATTTTTGCGATGCCATCCGGCATCGTTGCTGAAAACAGCATTGTCTGCCTTTCTTTTGGAACCACCTGCAGTATTTTTTTTATCTGCGGGGCAAATCCCATATCGAACATCCTGTCAGCTTCGTCTAAAACCAGAATTGTAACATCGCGCAAGCTTAAAGTCCGCCTTTCAATGTGGTCAATAATTCTTCCGGGAGTTCCGATTATAATATGTGGATTATTTCTTATCGAGTACACCTGATTGTACATAGAAGCTCCCCCAATTAGAACCGCTGTTTTTATGCCAAACCCTCTTCCTATCTTTTGTATGGCTTCATCTACTTGTAATGCCAATTCCCGGGTTGGCAATACAATCAGCCCGTCGGGGTACCCCTTGGGTCGTTTTGCATTTAAAATACGCTGGATTAAAGGAATTCCAAAAGCCAAAGTTTTACCTGTGCCTGTCTGGGCTATGCCAATGATATCCTTACCCTCAATAGCTGAAGGAATTGCTTTGTGCTGTATCGAAGTAGGAATTTTAAATCCCAGTTTTGAAATTACATCAAGAATTTTCGGAGCTATGCCAAGACCGCCAAAGGTCACTCCTGTCCCCGCCTGCGCAGGCGAATCATTTTTTACGGGCGCTTCTATGTGTTTATTCATATATGTTGACTATACATTGAAATATTAAAATTGTCAAAAAAACCGCCTCAATTAAAAAGTTGCTTTCTATAAAAAAAGCGGCGGACCAGTTATGTAAACTGGTACGCCGCGGAGTTATTGCCCCAAAGGGCAATAACTCTTAGTCGCCGGCTGCGGCTGCTGCGGCTGCCGATGAAGACGAGGCAGAAGATGCTCCTCCGCCCCTCATTGACACCCGTGAAGGCTTCAATAAGCATGCCGCTCCCATCATGGAGCCGCCGATTATTGCATCGCCAACCGCCCCTTGGAAGGCGCCGTTGGCCCAGCCGATACTGCTGGCGTTGTTAAAATTGACCATATGGGTGCCAGTAAACACCACACATTGACCCGGGCCATTCATTATATACTGCTGCCGTTGTGGCGGCTCGCAATACTGTTGTCGCTGGGGTGGCTCGCAATACCGCTGTTGCTGTTGCTGTTGTTGAACCACTGGTGGCGGCTGTGGACGATAGTGTTGCTGCGGCGCAGGTTGCCGCGGGAACAGAGGACAATATGGCCGCTGTTGCTGTTGAGGGGCCGGCTGATATTGTGGCGGCGGACAATACTGCTGTTGCGGGGGCGGGCTTACGGTCGCCTCCGCCATCCCTATAGTAAGGCCATTCGTGCCCCAGGGGTTCACTCTCTCCGCCATTATGCCCACATAGGCCTTATCGCCCCAAATGACTGGCTTACCCATCATCTCAGTCTTCGAGCTGGCACAGCCCACAAGGCTTGCTACAAGGACAAATCCAAACAATACCTTTTTCATAAAATGCTCCTTCGCTCAAATAATGCCGTTGTTCATCTCTACGTCTTTATCATTAGAGTTGGCGCACACAATGCGTCAATTCATTGTTTTTGTTAAAGATCCCCTCGAAATCCAATCATAACATATACAAACAAAATTGTAAATAGCAACATAGACATTCCCACATCTGCTTATGGGCCTGCACAGAAGCAAGCCTATAAGCGGATACTGTTCACAGTTGCGTAACTTCCGATTTATCGAATCTTTTTAGAGACTTTCCAAACCGCTTATTTTACTTGTTTCTTTTTTGTTAGCCAGCCATCTCCAAATCCCAAAAAATATCCCGGACCTCCACATCCAAAATCCAACCAAGATAAGCATTAATGGCAAGAAAAATGAATCCAACCAAAAGTTATTAGTCAAACCGGTTGAAACAGTGCTAGCCCCTAATACTGCCGACTTTGTGACAATGACTGTTGCGTTGGCAGTTGGTATATAACCTGACGATGAGCTGGTTACAGATACATTGTTGGTTAAAGTTGTAGAGCCATAAACAAAACTTGTTGTCGGAGCTACTTGCGCCTGATAAGTTATTGTGGCTGTTTGGCCGGCGTACATTGTATTTAAGTTTATGCCCGATGTAATATTTCCCGAATAATTATAATTCCCGCCGTTGCAGTTATTATAATTTCCATTATTTGTTGTGCAGGCAATAATCAAATTATTATTATAAATAAGATTTGCCGGAAGCACATCCCTAACAAACACATTTTGGATATTCTGCCCACTATTATTTACAACCGTAATCATAAACATCAGCGTATCGGAGGGATAAGCATAGATTGAGCTGGAAAATCCTAAACCACTGGTCAAGTTTCTAACCGTTTTAGTTACGGTCAACATTCCTGTATTTCCGTTGATAATAAACCCTTGGCATAAATTGTTATAACATCCGTTAGTACAGTTTTGAGCAATGCCTTGCGGATTTCCGCAAGAGTCATACCAATAAAGGTTGTTTCCCAAACATCTCTGTTGATAGTTTGAAGTGCAAGTTGGTATAACCGGTGTCGGTGTTGGGGTGGACGCAGATGCCGAGGCGGACGAAGAAGCCGATGACGAAGCTGAAGAAGCCGAGCCCGCTGAAGATGCTGCTGCTGAACCGCCCGCTGTCGCGGACGCCGATCCGGCCGATGCTGTTGCGGATGATGACGAAACGGCGACCGATGATGCTATCGCGCTCCCAATCCCTATTCCCATGTATGCCAAGATAAGAAACGCTGATAAAAATATACTTACAATGATTATTTTTTTCATAAGATTATTTTGAGTCCAATTTTTACTAAAATTAGGACATTTAATTACGTATTAAGATATATTAGATTGAACACTAACCTTAGCACATTGTCAATATAATAGCAATACCCTGCTCGGTTTTAGACGTCAACTGTATAAAATGAACAATTAAAGATTTATTATAGTTTTATCAAAAAACCGCCCGAGGGGCAATCAGGCGGGAAAAGGTGGTTTTTAAAATTATGGATTGTCTCTCCCGTCTCCCGTTATGGGTATCTCTGCTCCTAAATATTTTGGTTTCGTACCAAACATTAAATTTATTACTGCTTTCTCGTTTGCAAAAACTTCTCTAACATAGTTTTTAAAAAGAATATGGCCCGCGTCTGCGTTAACTCCGTATGCGTTTATCCCAAGCGAGCGAGCAATAAATACTGCACGGGGCAAATGGAACGACTGACTTACAATAAGGATAGAATTCACCTTAAAAATATCCCTAGCGCGATACATAGTGCTATAAGTGTTAAAACCGGCATGGTCAAGAAAGATATCTTGGTCTAAAACACCCTTATCCAAAAGATAAATACGGACCGGATTAACTTCGTTATGGCTTACAGTGCTGTTGTCTCCAGATACAAGAATCTTTGATACTTTTTTTAATTTATACAATTGAACAGCCATGTCCACTCGATCTTTTAATATAGGAGAAAGACCGCCATTTGATAGCACGGCTGCTCCGGGTATAACCGCTGTTTCTACATCGGGGGCTACAGAAACTTCGTTAAAAATATGTGGCGAAGATACAGTACAAATAATTAAATTAACAGCAAAAATTGAGGTAACAATTATTAAAAAAATAATTATGCAAAAAATAAAAAAACGCTTCATACGTCATTTTACCAAAAAACCACCTCAACTTAAAGGTGGTGAGTAATTTGTTTTTAGCAACACTGCAGACTACAACCACCTATTTCTGCTAAATACGTATAAAACAGCTGAAACAATAACCACTATCGCCAATGATATCATCCAAAAAGCTTCCGGGTTTCCCGCCAAAGGAAGCGCCACGTTCATACCGTATAAACTGGCAATTATCGTAGGAATTGTAAGTATAACAGTGAAAGAAGTAAATAGTTTGATAACTCGGTTAAGGTCATTTGTAACAATTGTCGAATAAGCTTCCCTGATATTAACAATATTTTTAAGCGTAGATTGACAAAGATTTATTAGCTGGTTCGCGCTTAAAATTAAATCCTCCATTAGTTCCCCATCTTGCTCGTAAAGTTTTATCAGTTTTCCTCCTAAAATATTTTGCAAAACGGGATTCGTGTGGGTAAGAGCCGAAAGAAAATCGTTCAACTCTTCTTCAAAACCGACAAAATTCATAATCACTTTCTCGTTTATTTTTCCGACCCTCCCGCTTGCCTCTCTTACATTCCTGCTTATAGAAGTTAAAAAACTATTATAACTCTTTATTGTTTCAGAAAGAATTCTCAAAAGTAATTGTGTTTTTTGCGTGGTTGTAAAGCTCAACCCGCTTTCTATAAACTTATTAAGAATCTGGTTTTCTTCTTTGGAAAGCGTTAAAACAAAATCCGGCCCAATAGCTATTAACAAAGGAACTGTAACAATTCTCTCTTCTGATTTTTGAGCCACTCGCGTAAATATATACACTATCCCCCTTTCTGTTTCCACACGAGGAGCTTCATAAGGATCTAATGCATCCCTTAATATATTTAAATCCAGCTTAAAATCTTTTTCCAAAACAGCTATCTCTCCTTCGCTCGCATTTTGCGCGCATATCCAAGATCCGGCCCTAAATTCTGAAATTTCTTTTATTTTGGAATCTGAAATTCTTTTTTGATATATTTTAATCATAATAAATTATCTAAAGTATTTTTGCATTGTACCAAAAAATTGCCCGAAGGACAAAAAAATAGCCTAATTAATTTTTTTATTTAATTGGACAGCCTCCCGCTTTTATACTTCCCAAGCTGTCCCAACTTCCGCCGTTGTAAACCGCTTTATATCCGTTAGTTTTTAATATTTTTTCAGCAACCGCGCTCCTACTGCCGGTTTCACATACAACAACCAAGGGCACGTCTTTTATTAACCAAGACATTGCATCTTCTATGTCGTTTAATGAAACATTTAATGATCCCTGAATATGCCCGTTTTTATATTCTCCAACAGTACGTA
Source organism: uncultured Candidatus Saccharibacteria bacterium (assembly GCA_964404005.1). Lineage (GTDB taxonomy): Bacteria > Patescibacteriota > Minisyncoccia > Minisyncoccales > Staskawiczbacteraceae > XYD1-FULL-39-28. Next base: position 2,495 of record CAYOIH010000003.1, on the reverse strand, counting down.
CATCAATTATAAGGGCGCCATGGGCTATTATATTTTCCAAATTTATTTCCTTTTCCATAATTTAACTTACCAAAAAAATACACGAGGGGCAACTACAAAATCCAGTTGAATAAAAGGCCTGTAAGCACAATGCCAACGCCAACAATGCCTACAAAAATTAAAATAAGGCGTGTCTTCATCACCTTCTTTAAAATCATAAACTCGGGCAAAGACAAAGCCGTAACCGACATCATAAAAGCCAAAGTTGTGCCCATGGCAACTCCTTTTTCTGTTAGCGCGCTCACCAGGGGTATGACCCCGGCGGCGTTTGAGTACAATGGAATACCAATTAACACAGCCAAAGGCACAGCATACCATTTACCCGACCCCGCGTATTGCGCCAAAAAGTCGGCGGGCACATATCCGTGTATCCAGGCTCCAACGCCAACGCCTATTACAACATAAAGCCAAACCCTTTTTAAAATATCCCATGTATAACCCTTAGCATAACTTGTCCTTTCAGCTCCCGTCATTTTTAAAATCTCCTGATCCCCTTTTGCCATATTTTCAAAAACAAACGGCTCAACCAAATCTTTAACCTTCATCTCTCCTATAATAATCCCCGAAAGAACGGCAATAACCAATCCGCTTACTATATATATTAAAGCTATCTTCCAGCCAAACAACCCCAAAAGCAAAACCAAAGCCACCTCGTTTATCATGGGAGAAGCAACAAGAAAAGAAAACGTAGCTCCCAAAGGCACTCCCGCCTGCACAAACCCCAAAAACAAAGGAATAGCCGAGCAAGAGCAAAAGGGCGTAATAATTCCTAAAAGTGAGGCCAATACATTGCCCGTATATTTATTCTTGCGCGACAAAAGCTTCCTTATCTTTTCAGGAGGCATGTACGAGCGCGCAATAGAAACGGCAAATATAATAACAGCTAAAAGAGAAAATATCTTTACCGTGTCAAAAATAAAAAAATCGACCGCTCCGGCCAACGCCGTTCCGCCATCTATATTAAGCACACCATACGTAATCCAGTCTGCCACTAATTGAATAGGATAGAAAATGCTCATAGTATTATTTACTTACCTGCTCCTTGATTATTACCATTATTTTTTCCTTGTTGGGCACAAACCCTGCAACAGCAGGTTTTCCATTTATAGCCAAAACCGGGCTTTGCATCACACCCATTTCTACAATCTTTTGCACGTCTGTAATATATTCCACTTCTACGCCAAGACTAAGCTCGGCCACCGCCTCTTTTGTTAACTCGTATAGCTTTTTGCATGTTGGGCATCCCGACCCAAAAACTTGTATTGTCATATAATTTTTTTTACGAAGTTAAAAGGTTTGTTATTATTTTTATCAATTTTTCTTTTTCAGACATATCGCTTACGGCAATTAAAAGCGCCAGCGCAACCAGTGCGTTATCGTTGATTTTTTTCTCCCCGGTTTCTTTATACGAATAACTATTTTTATCTAAAAAGTACGCGAACAAAAACGAAGCAATCCTTTTGTTGCCGTCCACAAACGGATGGTCCTTAATAATAAAGTAAAGCAAATGCGCCGCCTTCTCTTCTATAGAAGGATAAAGATCCTTTTTATCAAAAGTTTGATAGATGTTTCCCACAATGCCTTTTAATTTTTCACCATTATCCTGACCAAACAACTCGCTGGCCTCTTTCTTCTCTGCCAATTCTTTTTTCACGCCGGCAATAATCTTTTCGGCAACAGAATAATCCAACACAAATTTACCCTTGCCTTGTTTTGCCAAAGGAATTTTCTCGGTATCGTATTGTTCAAGCAGGGTTAAGGTTTTAGAATAGTCGGCAAGAAGATTTAAAATTTCCTGCTCCTGCCCAACCATCAATTCATTACCCGATTTTTTCTTCAAAAAATCTATGGCGGTCTGCAATTCTTTAAATTTGTTCTGCGCCTCAAGCAATCTTTTCTCGTTTATTGCATAACCTTTTACCAAATAATTCTTCAAAGTATTGGTTGCCCAAATTCTAAACTGCGTCGCTCTTTTAGAATTAACTCTATAACCAACAGAAATAATAGCATCAAGGTTGTAAAATTGAGTTTTATACTTTTTCCCGTCCTGGGCAGTATGTTCCAAAATGGAACATACTGATTTTTCGTCTAACTCTTTCTCTTTTAAGATGTTCTTTAAATGTTTTGTAACGGCCGGCCTATTAACTCCAAAAAGCAAAGCAATTTGCGCTTGCGTAAGCCAAATAGTTTCATTTTCCAATGAAACATCAATTTTTACTTTCTTGTCGGGAGTTTGATAAATAACGATCTCTCCTTTTTTTATTTCACTCATATTTTTCGGGTCTGTGAGCGAGGCAAACAGACTTGCTTCGGCCCCGCTCAGCGGGGACGTTGAATACATTAATTGATTAACTTTAGGCCTGCGAACTTAATTAATTATTCTATTTCTCAATTAATTTTATTTTTTATATCTCGTAGCAGGACCTTGTCCTAATTTTTCAATCAACTTATGCTCC
>CAYOIH010000002.1:0-55162 GCA_964404005.1 uncultured Candidatus Saccharibacteria bacterium | reverse complement strand
TATTACCTTAGCTTTCCAAGCTAATGAGAGGGGTTCGACTCCCCTTACCTGCTCAAACGTAAAAGCACTTTTAAAAAGGTGCTTTTGTTTTATCTTGGTTTATGATAGAATAAGATAAAAAAAGATTAATTAAATTTTATGACAGATAAATTTATCGATCTATATGACTTTGTAGATTTTGCCGCGGCCAACAGAAAATATCCCGAGAACACGGCAAATAATTTAAAGTCGGCCTTAAAAATTTTTGAGAAAGATCTGAACGCAGAAGAGCTTAAATCAATAGATATGGTAAAAGATAGCGTAGAGGAGATTTTTAGAAGCTTAGTGATCGCGAATAAAAACAAGAGCATTATTTCGCTGAACACTTATAAGGCGCGGCTGCTTAAGGTTATAAAAGATTATAAAAAATACGGCGTAGAGCCCGGTAAAATGCAAGGATGGGTCGTGGAAACAAAACAATCCACACCCCTGTTAATTAAAAAAGATAAAACAGATAAGAAAAATATAAACTTATCTAATCCTATCAACGGACCTGTGCATAAGATAGACCTTTTCTTTGATTACGGTGTATCACAAATTTCAATTCCTAAAAAATTAACCGCAAAAGACGCTATGATGATTAAAAATATTATAGACTCTCTCGCTACCGAAGACTAGCCAAAATTAAACCAAAAACCGCCCTAAGCTTGTCGAAGGACGGTTTTTTAGTTATAAATTAGTTGTTAGCAGTCAGATGTTATCTTGCGTACTCGATGACGCGATTTTCGCGGATAACCACAACTTTAATCTCTCCAGGGTATTTTAATTCTTCTTCGATTTCTCCGGCGATTTGCTTAGCCATTTTCACAGCTTGCAAATCATCAACCCTGTCAGATTTCACAAACACGCGGATTTCCCTGCCCGCCTGGATTGCATAAGTTTTTTCAACGCCTTCAAATTTATTGGCAATATCCTCCAAATCTTTCAGTCTTTGCAGGTAATTTTCCATCGTATCTTTTCTGGCTCCAGGCCTTGAGCTTGAAATTGCGTCAGCGACCGTAACAATTGTAGCTTCCAAAGACTCCACCGGATAATCTCCGTGGTGAGTTCTCATTGCTTTTATAACAGCTTCCGACTCGCCAAATTTTTCCAGAATTTTAATTCCAATTTCAATATGCGAACCCTGTATCTGCTGGTCGATTGCTTTTCCAATATCGTGCAGAAGCCCGGCTCTTTTCGCTATCTGGCTGTTGGCTCCCAATTCTTCTGCAATTGTTTCTGATATTAAAGCAACCTCCATCGAATGCAAAAGCGCGTTCTGGCCGTAGCTGGTTCTGTAATACAATCTGCCTAAAATCTGGACTAATTTTTCGTTCAGCCCGATAACTCCAACATCATAAGCTGCCTTATCTCCGGCTTCTCTTATTTTAACAGCAATTTCCGCTTTTGCTTCCTCATATTTTTCCTCGATTTTTGCCGGCTGTATTCTGCCGTCAGCAATCAATTTATCCAGAGCAACTTTGGCAATCTGCCTTCTTATCGGATTAAAGCACGAGATGACAACCGACTCCGGGGTTTCGTCTACAATTAATTCAACTCCGGTCAGTTTTTCGAATGTTCTTATGTTTCTGCCTTCTTTTCCGATAATTCTGCCCTTTAATTCTTCGTTGGCAAGTATGACTGTTGTTGTCGTCAGCTCCTGCGCCTGGGAAACAGCGCACTTCTGAATTGCTATGGCGACAATTTCTTTTGCCCTCGCCTGAAATTTTTCCTGATTGCTTTCTTCCAATTTTTTCATTCTCTCTAAAATTTCTTTTTCCTTTTCAATTTCAACCAAAGCCAGCAATTCTTTTTTTGCGTCCTCCCTTGATAGGTTGGCCACTTTTTCCAGTTTACCCTCAGCTTCCAACCTCAACTGCTCTAAACTTTCTTTTATGGTTTTTAATTTTTCCACCTTGTCTTGCAGCTCTTTCTCTTTTCCCTCAAAGGAAACTATTCTTTCGTTAAGCAAGCTTTCTCTGCCCAATAAAAGCTCCTGAGCCTTCAAAAACTCTTTTCTCCTTTCATCGATATCTTTTTGCGCCTTGTCTAAAAGATCTGACGATTTTCTCTCCGCATCCTTAACCATCCGCGATGTCTCCTCCTTAACATCTATAACTCTTTTCTGCAGTTTTGCCTCAAGCGTTCCGGCTCTTCTTTTCGCCAGGTTCTGCCTCATGTAATAGCCTATAATAGAGCCTAAAATCAGGGCTACTGCCGCTACAATTACTGATAAAATTATTTGATCCATATATTTTTATTATTTAATTTTAATAAAACAACTCACTTGCTCAGTGAGTGTGCATAAAATATATTTTCTTTTTACCGGTTACTATCTACTTTCCACCAATTACTTCATCAATAAGCCCATATTTTTTGGCTTCTTCTGCGGTTAAATAAAAATCCCTGTCAGTATCTGTCTCCACCTTAGCTAAAGGCTGTCCTGTGTGGGATGCAATAATTTTATTCAACTTCTGCTTCATATGAAGAATCTGTTTTGCAGTAATCTCAATGTCTGCGGCCTGCCCTTGCATGCCTCCGGCAACTTGGTGCAATAAAATTTCAGCATTAGGCAAAGAAAATCTCTTTCCTTTTGTGCCTGACGCTAAAATAACCGCTGCCATAGAAGCCGTAAGCCCTATGCAAATGGTGGAAACCGGGCATTTTAAATACTGCATTGTGTCGTAAATAGCTAACCCTGCTGTAACCGAACCTCCGGGGCTGTTTATATAAAGCTTTATATCTCTTTTTGAGTCCTTTGATGCTAAATAAAGCATCTGGGCGATAACCACGTTGGCGTTCATATCTGTGACAGGACCCGCAAGAAAAATTATGCGCTCTTCTAAAAGCCTTGAAAATATATCGTATGCGCGCTCACCGCGCTGTGTTCTTTCTACAATAGTTGGTACTATTGGCATTCTTCGTTAATTTTTAATTTTTAAACGCTATTTCGTAAATTTAAAAGTGGAAAGCATTTCAAACAGCTTGTTTTCGGTGCCGATGTTTTGGTAATTATTAATAGTCAACTCAACGAACATATTATTCGGCAGTGATTCAGAATATAAAAATTCATCACCATCTAAAATGTAGCCGTAAAAATTATACTTCCCCCCCCTCAATAACTACTTCTCTATTTACTGCTGTTGCTTCTCCGCCAACTCCTGGGACATTTCCGCAAGCGCCCACCGACGCGGAACAAATTGTAATATTCCCGTTTTGGTACTGTATTTTTACAGAGCCGCCAGTCTCTCCTATGGTTGCACTTGAGACATAGCTTATTTGATAATTATAGGCATTATTTGTATATGTTTTCCATCCCTCGACTTCGCTCGGGACAGGTCCAGCGGTTTGGGCTGTTGGTTGAGTATTATTTGTTTGTTGCTCGTCTGTCTGCTGTTGTTGGCTCTGCTGATCGTTTAAGAGCTGATTATCTGCTTTTTGCGTTGAAAAATATTGGTAGGCAAACACTCCGCCGAAAGCAACAAATGCTATAGCAACAATGATTATAATGCCGACTAATAATGTTGTCCCACCGCGAGCGTGATCCCGCTGTGGCGGGAAAATTCCTTTTTGGTTTTGCATAGTTTTTATGATTTTAATTTTAAAGTAATTTTATAAATTCATCAACAGATATTTCGGCATCTCTTAGTAATTTCCTTAATAATCCTTTCCCTAAAACCTTATGGTCTGGGACAGTTAGCGGTATTCTATGAATATCGCAATGCAATAAACGGATATGACTGCCTTTTTGTCGGACGACCTTATATCCTATTTTTATAAATGCTTTTATGGCGTTTTTGCCGGAAAGTGATGGTAATTTTGACATTAAAAAGCTATATTGTGAAGGCTTATTTCTTTTGGATTATACAATTCAAGAATTTGCTGATTTTCTTTTTCCTCCAAGCACAACTCAATAACTTCTCTGATATTTTTTAAAGCCTCATCTATAGTTTTTCCCTGCGTATAACATCCCCTAAAAACCGGGCACTCAACAACATAAAACTTATCGTCTTTTTCTACGATAATAGGAAATTTTTTGTTCTTGATTTTCGCCAAAAATGCTCTTGTCATGTTACTTTGAAAGATTCTCCAAAATTTGAAATACTTTTTCGTTATGAATTACACCCTTAGTATACTCTCGAAATTGATTTATGTCAATTTCGCCCTGAGCTTGCCGAAGGGTTTGTCCCTTCATGACTTTATTTACTTCTTCCTCTACTTCTTTATCGGAAACCTCCACTTTTTCTTCTCTGCCTAACTCCCTTAAAACCAAAAATCCTCGCAATCTTTTTTCGGCTTCTTTTTGATAAGTTGCCTTTATTTCTTCTTCTGTTTTTTTAACTGACGCCAAATATTCCTCAAAACTGATTTTAGCAGCTTGAGTAACCCTGTTTTTTAAATCTTCCAGTAATCTCTGCTTTTCGTATTCCACCATAGCCTCTGGCATTTCGAACTTTGCTTTTTCTGCTATTTTTTCCAAAATTTCTCCCCTTACCCTTTGCTTTTCTGCTTCTGTTTTTTCCAATATAATTCCTTCTTTCATACTGCCCCTTAAAGCAACTAATGTTTCAAAACTGCCAAGTTGTTTTGCAAACTCGTCATTAATTTCTGGTAACTCCATTTTTTGCACAGAAATCATTTTTACTTCAAAAACTGACTCTTTGCCGGCCAAATCCTTTCTTGGCAGGTCGTCAGCAAATTTTACCGTGATGTCTTTTTCTTCTCCGGCTTTCATTCCAACAATCCCATCTTCAAATCCCTTCATAAACCCGCCTTCGCCCAAAATAAATTTATCGTCTATCTCCTTGTTATTTTCAATATCTTTGCTTTTATATTTTATTTCAATAAAGTCTTTTAATTGGGCGGGATCATTGTGCGCTGTAAATTTTGCTCTGGTCTTCTGTAAATAATTTATAGAATCTTGGACCTCTTCTTCTGTAACATCAACATCCTTTCCCTTAACTGTTTTTGCAATTTCTTTGTAGTCTGGCAACTCAACGTCCGGCAATATTGTCATCACCGCCTTAAATACAAAAGGGGAGCCCTTAGCTATTTTTATAATTGAAACCTCCGGCTGGCCAACCGGCTCTAATTTATTGTCTTTAACATAATCCGTATAAACGTGCTGGACAGCGTGGTCGCCGGCTTCCATTAGCAACATTTCCGGTTTTAGTTTTTCTTCAACCATTGATGCTGGGGCTTTTCCCTCCCTAAACCCATCAACCTTCACGTGATGTTTTAAATGCTCCACCGCATGAGAAAAATGCTCAGCAAATTCCTCTGGCGTTAATTCAAAAGTTAATTCTATTTGCGACTTAGGTAATTTCTTAGTTTCTGTTTTCATAATCATACAGTTTACACTTTTTTTTCCAATTAATCAACTATCTGGCGATTATCAATAAACTGTGTTTTCATCGTTGACAAAGTAATAATTTAGTTATATTATAACGTTGTGTTCTTTGGACAACTTTTTGGCACAGAAAGGTAAGACAAATGCCAGACAAAATCACGTTTCAGCCATCTGAAAAAATGGACGAGGCCATAAACAATCTTTGTCTCACCCTGGGAAAAGACCGGGTCGGCGTAATCCGTCGTGCTCTCTCTATCCTGGTCGCTCATGTGGAAGCAGAAGAAAATGGGAAGGAGGTCATAATCCGAGGCAGTGACACAAGAGGAAAACATGAACAGCGGTTCCGGATGCTCAAAGTGTCTTAACGGTGAAAGGAGAGGACATGGAATCCGCATACAGAACAATAAGGCGTCCCCATTGGAGAGCCGAGTATTTTAGCATGTTGTTTGCTATTTCGATTGGCCTAATGTTTTGGCCCACGATTTTCCTCTTTGGATTTGTCTTTATGTTTACCTCGTGGCCTCCGGGAATTGCGTTCCTCGCCACGTGGCTGACGCTTACGCTGACGTTCTTTGTGTTTCTGGTTGCATTCAACGCGATCAGAAAACACCGCAATAGCTCGACGTAACGTCGGGCTTTTTTATTGCGACCAACTACTCACTAAACTAGAAAAGCGACGATTAAAAGCGCTACGATGTTAAGGACTTTAATCATTGGGTTAATAGCCGGGCCGGCAGTATCTTTGTAAGGATCGCCGACGGTGTCGCCGGTGACGGCGGCTTGGTGGGCAAATGAACCTTTGCCTCCATGCGCTCCACCTTCAATGTATTTTTTGGCGTTGTCCCACGCAGCTCCTCCTGTTGTCATTGAAATTCCAACAAATAATCCCGTGACAATTGCTCCAATCAATAATCCTCCCAAAGCTTCGGGCCCTAAAATAAATCCCACTAAAATTGGAGCTGCAATTGGGATTAAGGCTGGAATCATCATTTCTTTAATTGCGGCTTTAGTGACAATATCAACGCATTTTCCATATTCCGGTTTTGCTGTGCCTTCCATTAATCCTGTGATATTTTTGAATTGCCTTCTTACTTCTTCAACAACTTTTCCCGCTGTTTTCCCGACAGCTCCCATTAAAAATGAAGCAAACAAGTAGGGAAGCAGTCCGCCGATTAATAAACCGGCAATAACATAAGAATTTGTTAATGAAAAATTTATTGAACCGTTTATGCCAACCTTTTCAACGTATGCGGAAAACAAAACCAACGCCGCCAATCCTGCTGAAGCAATTGCGTATCCTTTTGTGACTGCCTTTGTTGTGTTTCCAACCGCATCCAACGCGTCTGTGATTTTTCTGACGCCTTCCGGCATTCCCGACATTTCTGCAATTCCTCCGGCGTTATCTGTAATCGGGCCGTAAGCATCAACTCCAACAACAATTCCGGAAATGGAAAGCATTGCCACGCCGGCTAATGCAACTCCGTAAATTCCAGCCAGCCAAAAACTTAAAATTGTTCCAAATGCAATTAACAAAACCGGGAAAGCTGTTGACTGCATTCCTAATCCAATTCCCCTGATTATATTTGTTGCGTGGCCTGTTTCTGAAGCCTTGGCAATTGATTTTACCGGACCATATTTTTTTGAGGTGTAATACTCTGTGATAACAAACATTCCAACCGCGATTACCAATCCCACCAATGTTGAAAAATAAAGGTTGTTTACCGGAATTGCCTGCCCTGCCATTAATTTTGTGATTATGGGATAAAATGCGATTGCCGACAAAATAACTGTGGCTGCCAATCCTTTATACATAGAACCCATAATGGATTGCGACTTACCCCCTTCGACTCGGCTCAGGGCAGGCAATCTTACAAAGAAACTTCCTATAATAGAAGTTAAAATTGAAACGCTTCCCAAAATTAGAGGCAATAAAATAAACTGTGTTGCTCTTGGAAAAAGCAACGCGCCCAAAATCATTGCCGCCACTGTTGTAATAGCGTACGTTTCAAAAATATCGGCTGCCATGCCTGCGCAGTCTCCCACGTTGTCTCCAACCTGGTCGGCGATAACTGCTGGATTTCTTGGATCATCCTCTGGAATTCCTTTCTCAACTTTTCCAACCAAGTCTGCTCCCACATCGGCTGCCTTTGTGTAAATTCCTCCACCAACTCTGGCAAAAACCGAAATCAAAGAAGCTCCAAATCCCAAAGCTATCAAGCCGTCAATTCCTGTTAAAAGATAGTATCCCGCAACAGATAATAAACCCAAAGATACCACCATTAAGCCCGTGATTAGGCCTCCCTTAAAAGAAATATCCAAAGCTTTTTCCAAGCCTTTTTTTGCGGCTTCGGCAACTCTGGTATTTGCTTGAGTGGAAACAATCATTCCAATAAATCCGGAAACTCCAGACAAAACAGCTCCAATTAAAAATCCGATGGCAATTTTCCAGCCCATAAAAAATAATAGAATAAAAATAACTACTCCAACAATGGCAATTGTCTTATACTGTCTTTTTAAGTAAGACATTGCCCCCTCCTGCACTGCTGCGGTTATGGCAATTGCTTTATCTCCCGCAACTGGCGCCTTCTTAATCTGCACTGTTAAATAATAAACAAACACTATTGCAAACAACGAAACAATTATCGGATAATAAATCAAACTCATGTTTTATTTATTTTTAATAATATTTAATTTTAATTATTTTTCTTCTGTTTTTTCACTTTTAACTACCAACTTTTTCATCTCTTCTTCACTAATATCATTCCACTGCAGTATATCCTTAAGATTTTTGGAATGCATCAGTATAGATTTTATCGCCTCAAGAGACAACCCATTCTCATACAAACGTTTTGTGGCATCTATTGCACCCATAATATCTAATTCTTCTTGGGCTTCGTATTTATCTGAATATCCCGACCTAATAATTTCTTTAATAGCTTCAAAATATGCATCTGCTTCTTTTTTAGAGAGGCGCTGGATATATGCGAGTTCTCCTAAAAAACTATTAATTTCTGTGATAATTCCATCTTCTTTTGAAGCACGTCCATACACATAATCCTCAAAATGCTCAAATTCGTGTCGTAGTGTGCCCACATGAAATACTGCTGGCATTACAATTAAACTACTACTGGAAGAATAATATCCGCTAGCCCTTCCTTTCATTAAAGTGCGGGGTAGTTGTTTTCTCTCTTTTGCTACAATAAGAATACCCGGGTCTATATGGATTCTGCTATTTCTTAATATTGTGGACATAACTTTAGATTCTTTCGCAGAATATTCTGTGTATATCTTAAGCTTACTCCTTATTTCTTCTATTGTTTCTTGTTTTATCGCATCATTAAGAGTTATCTCCCCTGTTTCTTTATTAACGCTAAACAATTCTGGCATATTAAAACCATATTCATCAGCCAGTCTATGGAGCGTCATCCTTAGCTCGTCGCGATTATTAATATATTTGGTGGTTTTTAGTTCTTCGCTTACTTTGGAAAGCAAATCCGAACTCTCTTTTCTTCTCTGCGCCAGTTCGCTGATAGAAAAAAACCTTGCATCCGTTAGATCTTCCTTCTCCTCCCATGTTTTACAGCGTGCCCAATAAGTAGAAATTGCCCTGGCCTTTAATTCTTCTCTCCTCTGAGGAGTAATTTCTACGAATTCTTTTTTTTCTTTTTGCGGTTTTCGTTCCTCTTCCTTTGGAGGAGCGAGTCCTAAAATATTATAAGCCTCGAGGTCCTCTTTGGATAATTTCTTCCTGGGAGGGGGAGTTGGTCGCCGAGATTCTTTAATTTCTTCAAAAAAAGCATCGAACTCTTCAACCTCAGCGGAAAATTTCGGCGGGTTATATTTTAACCCCGAAAGAAGTTGTTTAGTTTTTTCAGCACTTTCTCTCGCTTCTCCAATCTTCTCCCTCTGTTTTTCGGCTTCAATCTGGAGATCGCTCAGCTTTTCCGACTTTCTTGCTGGCGCTTGATCAGCTGACCCCTGATTATCTGCAGGATTTTCGAAAGAGTCTTCGTTGTGGCCTAATTTTTCTGCCATGATAAAAAATTATTTAGCTTTTTTGTCTTCCTCGGCGGGGGATTCCTCAACTGCACCCCCTTTTTCAGCTTCTTCATCTGTGCCAACTTTATCTTTTTTGGCTTTTGCTTTTTTAGCTGTTTTCTTCTTAGGCTTTTCCTCTTTTGGCGCCTCAGAACCTTCGGTGGAAGCTGCCTCCTCTCCTTCAACCGGCTCTGCTGGCGTGTCTGTTGGTTTAATGTCTATTTTCCAGCCGGTTAATTGAGCGGCTAAACGCACGTTTCTGCCGTCTTTTCCAATTGCCAAACTAAGCTGATCTTCTGGAACAAAAACAGTTGCCATGTTTTTATCCTCCACTTTAACTCCGGCAATTTTAGCAGGAGCTAAGGCATGAGCAATAAATTTTTCTGGCTTTTCTTCCCATTGTATCACATCAATTTTTTCTCCGCCAAGCTCATTTATAACTGCCATAATTCTTGTTCCTCTTTGCCCAACACAGGCTCCAATTGGATCAACTCCCTCCTCATTTGAGACAACCGCAATTTTAGTTCTAAAACCAGGCTCTCTGGCAATTGCTTTTATAACAACAGACCCAGAAGCAATCTCAGGAACCTCTAACTCAAATAGTTTTGAAATTAGTTTTGGATAAGCTCTTGAAAGCATAACAACCGAGCCTTTTGGCGTGTCGTCCACCTTCATGATATAAAGTTTTAGCCTTTGACTTGGTCTATAAAATTCTCCAGGGATTTGTTCCTCTCTATTCAAAAGTCCAAGAGTTTTTCCAATATCAATAAATACTGTGTGACCTTCAACTCTCTGTACAATCCCGGAAATAATTTCTCCTTCTTTTGATCTGTATTCAGAAGAGATTGTTTCTTTTTCGGCCTCTCTGATTTTTTGCAAAATAACCTGCTTTGCTGTTTGGGCGGCAATTCTTCCATAATCTTGCTTAGAAACCAAAGGAATTTCTATTTCTTCTCCTACTTTAATTTTAGGATAGTCTTTTTTTGCGTCCTCAATCATAATATGTTTTTCGGGATTGAAAACATACTTTTTCGGCGCTTCTTCGCCGGGCCTTGCCTCGTCAACAGGAATTACTTTATTTTCCTTCATTTCCTCAATTTCCTCATCGGTATAAAGCATAGCATTATCAACAACTAATTTTATCTGCCAAAACATAACATCGCCCGATACCGAGTTAAATTTTGCCTTTATTTTTTGCCCCTTTTCTCCATAGTCTTTTTTATAGGCCGTGGCAATTGCCGCTTCAATGGTTTCTATAACTCTCTCTGGCGAAATGCCTCTTTCCTCTGCTATTTGAGCTAACGCTCCCTTAAATGATTTAATATCCATTTATAAATTACTAATCTGCAAATTTTTACTAATATACTAATTCGTATTCGTATATTCGTACTTATTGGTAAATTGGTAATAATTTAAAAATAAAAGTCCGTGGTCAGACGGACAAATAATCTTTCTTATCTTAATATAAGTTTACCAAACCCAACCCCCCTTGTCAAGCAAGAAAAAAGCCCCGTATAACAACCAGGGCTTACCTCTCACAAATGTGGGATATTCCCACGACGAGGAAGGGTCTTTCCCCTTAGGTCAACCTGATGGGCTTTTTCAGCCCTTGTTCTGCGAAGCCATATCGGGCCTCAAACTTCGCAGCACTGCAATATATGTCGACACAAACTGCGTGTCGGCGAACAGTATCTATCGTACTGGCAACTGCTCGACTTTTTGTACTATGCTTATGTTAGCATATAATCAAAACCGTGTCAAGCCCCAATGGCCGATTTCATGGTCATCTAAGTTTTAAGTGATTTTGATTATGAAACGATGTTTTCGTGGTGGGTGAGGCGGCTGACAGAATAGTCCTGCTTTAAAACAATGCAAATAGCGTCAATGCGCTCTGAGCCTTGCCACCTTTTAAATGCCGAATAACTTTTGGCGTTTTGCAAAACTTTCCAAAGCTTTTGCTTGTTTATTGTGTCTTCTGGGCTGCCAAAATTTTCGCCAACTTTTGTTCGCACCTCCACAAACACCAGGGTTTCTTTACCAAAAAACCACCCCAGTTTACCCTGAGCCGGGCGAAGGGCAACCAAATCAATCTCGGCATATTTTGTCCTATAATTCTGTTCTAAAATCTTATACCCATTTTTCTCCAAATATTCCCTTGCCAAATCCTCCCCAATTTTCCCCACCTCATTATGTTGTGACATATGAGCGAGGCAATAAACTTTTTGCAGGCCTCGGGACACGAAGTGCCCGACCAGCCGGAAAAAAGTTTGTTGCCGAGCGACTATGCAGTTTCGTGCGACCTTGGTTTATATTGCAATGCTTCTGCCATATGAGAGATGCCAATTTCTTCAGCACCTTCTAAATCCGCAATTGTACGCGACACTTTTATCATTTTCATATAAGACCTGGCCGAAAGCTGAAATTTAGCAGCTGCCTGCGTTAAAATTTGTTCCACCTCTTTTGGGAGTTGGCAATATTTTTTAATGTGGCTGTTTTTCATTTGGCTGTTTGAGTGTATGGGCTCATTTGCAAAACGAGCTTCCTGTTTTTGGCGAACAAAAATAACTCTTTGTTTAATTTTTTCCGATGGTTCTAAAAACTCAGAGTTTTTTTGGTTACCAGAAAATTCAGACGCGTCAACGGGCATCACAGAAATATGTAAATCAATTCTGTCTAAAATTGGCCCCGAAACTCTTTTTTGATATTTAACAATCTGGTTTGGATTACAAGTACAAGTTTTTTTTGGATGCATTGCATATCCGCAAGGGCAGGGGTTGGCCGAGGCAACCAACATAAAATCGGCAGGATAAACCACTCTTTGCTTACTTCTTGAAATTGTTAAATATCCGTCTTCCAATGGCTAACGCATTGCCTCCATAATTGACCTTGGAAATTCATTAAACTCGTCCAAAAATAAAACACCGCGGTGAGCTAAGCTTATTTCGCCGGGTTGCGGCTTACTTCCTCCGCCAACCAATCCCGCCAAACTCGCTGTGTGGTGGGGTGACCTAAACTGTCTGCGGGTTATTAAAGAGCCACCGGGAGGAATGCCTCCGGAGGCTGAATAAATTTTTGTAACTTCCAGAGATTCCGCTTCGTTTAACGGAGGTAAAATTCCAGGTAGTGCCCGCGCCAGCATTGTTTTACCAGATCCGGGGGAGCCGGTCATTATAATATTGTGCCCGCCCGCTGCCGCAATTTCCATTGCTCTTTTTGCCTGCTCCTGACCTAAAACTTCTTTCATATCAAACTCAACTGGTGAGCAATCTTTTTCTGAAACTTGTTTATAAACTACCGGAAAAATATCCGTTTTCCCTAAAAAATACCCGCAAACTTGGGTTAAATTTTCAACAGGAAAAACTTTTATTCCCTTTATGGCGGCGGCTTCATTGGCCGAATCTTTTGGCACAAATAAATTTGTGAAACCAAATTCTTTGGCAAAAAGCGCCATTAAAAAAGCACCCTTTGTGTGGCGCAAAGAACCGTCAAACGACAACTCGCCTAAAAATAAAGATTTTTGGGGAATTTGAAACTCAAGCACACTACTTAAAATTCCAAGCGCAATTGGAAAATCATAATGCGAGCCTTCTTTTGGAACATCGGCCGGAGCCATATTAACTGTTATTTTCTTTGCAGGAAAATCAACGTCCGAGCTCACAATGGCGGTACGAACTCTTTCTTTGCTCTCATCAACTGCCTTATCGGCCAGACCAACAATTTCGAACCCGGGCAAACCCTTATTTGCCAAGTTTATTTCAATATCAACCTTTATTGTTTGTAGGCCCAAATTTGCCACCGACGGAACTTTAATCAACATAAATTTTAAAAAAATTTAACTTATATAATATTTTCCTAAATCGTTACTAATAAAACCCTTTAGTTGCATCAACGAAAGGGCTGTGCCAATTTGAGAAACAGGAAGGGCAAAAAGTCTTGCCATTTCGTCTGCCTTCATAGGCTCTCGTTTTAATTGTTCTATTATTTTTCCCTCAAGGCCCGCCAAAGCCCCTCGAGGCGGGGCGGAGGCGGGTGCTTGCCCAACTGGGTTCACTAAAACCTTAAAATATTTTAAAATATCACCGGCCTCCGAAACCACTTCGGCTCCTTCGCGAATAAGTTTTATTGTTCCTTTTGAAACTTCGCTGGTAATTTGGCCGGGCAAAGCAAATATTTTTCTACCAAATTTTTTGGCATAACTGGCGGTGATAAGCGAGCCGGAATTAAGCGCGGCTTCTGTAACCAAAACTGCCTTTGACAGCCCGGCGACTATTCTGTCTCTTTGTATATAAGTGTAAGTTTGTGGCAATAAGTCGCCTTCATATTCAGAAATAATTAGGCCATTATTTTGTAAAATTTCTTCGTAAAGCTTTTTATGCTGAGGCGGATGAATAATATTTATTCCACAAGGCATAACAGCAATTGTGCGCCCTCCGCATTTTACAGCCGCAGAATGTGCAGCTTCGTCGCCTCCATACATAAACCCAGAAACAATTGTAATTCCCGCCGCCGCTATTTCTGTTACCAATTGTTCTGTTGCTCTTCTGCCATAAAGTGTTAAATGCCGTGAACCAACAACTGCCAAACAATTTTTAAAAATATCACTCCCTTCGGCACTGCTCATGGCAGGCCAGTTTCCTTTATAATACAACTTTTTCGGACCCAAACATGGCTGAAGTTTTCCCAATGCTTCTTTCAATAATTTTGGATATTTTTCCCCAGTTATTTCTACTGTTTGTGCACTGGTTTTTTCCATCTTTTCCACAATATATTCACACTAAGCGAAAAACTATTTTATTTTATTCAATGGAGGATATAACTGCTTGTCTATTGTTCTTTTAAAACAATATTTTCCGGCAGGGTGCTCCCAATTATCCGAACTAAATCCTTTAATGGGCACATCTAGCCCGCGACCCTCTCCATATAAGTCCGTCCCTTCTTTGCTAAATGTTGCACACAATTCAAAAGAGAGATTTTGAGCGTCTATAATATTGTATTCGTATGGCTGGTTTGTTTGCGGCTCAATGGGCATTATAAAACCGGAAATTGGGTCGTTCAAATCGGCTAATGAAGCTGGAAGTTTTTCTTTTCTCTGCCAATAATTTACAACTTGATACTGAATGCCCTGTAGATCAGAAATTTTTTGCTGGTCGAACTGGGTTAATTTAGCGGTAGCAGGGGAGCCTATTATAAAAAACGCGCCAACAACTCCGATTAAAACTATGACTGCTGAAATCCACGCATAATATTTTGCTGACTTTGCGGGAGTTTCTTTTCTGACGTCATCTAGATAATACCCAAAAATTACAACCGCTACCACAAGCACAGACGATGCTTTTAGAATAAATTTTAGGGTTGCATCTCCCGACAGAAGATTTAAAACAACCATAACAAGGTCGACAATAACTGTGATAGAAGCCACAAAAAGCGTTAGGTATAAAAGCCATTTTCTTATTTTTGACTCTCTTGCGGCATATTCTCTCCTGTAAATTTTATTTAAATACCAGGAAGTTAAAATAAAAACAGGAAAAACAATTATTAGGGACGCTACAGCAAACCTCAAGGGCTCCGTTATACTGCCAGGATAATAATTTAAAAAATCCGGCATAAAATGGTTAATTGTCTGCCACAGCAAAGTTATAAAACTTACCGCCGACCAATATAAAGTCACGATTGCCAAAAGATGTAAAAATACATCCCTTGGCATATTTCTTTTAATTTCTGTTTCCATATTTTTGTTTATTAATTATAGATTTTTTTATTTAGATACGCTTTTATCATTTTGGCCGATGGGGGATAAATTTTTTCTGGCAGGTTATTTAAATTATACCATTTCCATTCTGTTATTTCCTCCGGCTCCATAACTTTTGGCTCGTTTGCAAAATTCCTGCAAATAAAACCTACTGTTACATAATGATTATCCGGCACCATGTCGTCTTGCACGCAAAGAACTTCCAAATTTTTTTTGGGAATGTCCACTCCAATTTCTTCTGCAACTTCGCGGATTACCCCCTCAATCAAAGTTTCGTGGAAATCCAGTTTTCCGCCGGGCATTGTCCATGTACCCTCGCCGTGCAAATCGCTGGACGCTTTTTCTGCGTCGTCATGCCTTTTTCCAAGTAAAACCTCGCCGTTATTATTTAGAATCATTATTCCGACTCCAACTTTTGGCCTTAATTTTTCTTCCATAATTTAACAATTAACCATTTTTGCGATTTTTCCGTTGGCATAAGTTTAGAAAATAAATCTACTTATTTTGCCACCTGCTTATCGTTGCATTTAATAAAATATCAAATGTATCTAAATATTTTTTACCACCCCCTAAAATCATTGAAATTTCCGTGCAAGCAATCAAAAACTTTTGGCCCGGATATTTTTCAATAATTTTCAACAATCTTTTTCTCTGCTCCTCTTTTCTTACCCCGCGGTTATATTCCATCATGATATTCTCTACGGTTTCAAAATCTTCACCAGACATCTTATTAATTTTTATCTTCAATAATTTGCCAAACATGTCTGCTGTTCTCCTTGACCCAAGAATTAAAATAGATTTAACTCTCCGCCCCTCTAATTCTTTTACAACTTCCTCTGCTAAATTTATTATGGAAACGTTTGCAACCTTTCTAAAGGTGTCGATTAATGTGTAAAAAGTATTACAAACTACAACAATAAAATCGGCACCAGCCTTCTCAAGATTTATAAGGGCTTCTTTATATATGCTTAAATCTGCCCCATCTATGAATAACTCTGGCGCTGGTATGCTCTCTAAAATAATGTGTGGAAAATCTAAATTAGATTTAACTCCGTTTTCCTGAACTTTTTTTATAAGCTCTTCGTAGAACCTTGCCGAAGATTCCGGCCCTATACCACCCAATATCCCGATTATTGGTTTACTATTTTTCATTTTATTCAATTCTTAAAAAATACTTTTTACAATTTTCCTCCACACAATTGCATGAAATTTTTTTGCCGCCTTTTTCGGTTTTGTTATAATCCACGGTTATCTCCTCGCCAATTTTAATTTTCCTTTTAGCAACGAGTTTTGGCTCTTTTTTTGTATCCAAAATTGAATTTGGGTTGCACGAGTGATTAATAAAATTCAAAACTTTTTTATCAGAAATCCACCTATTTTTTCCGATGTGGGCGCACCTTGATTTTGGCTTATCTAAAATATTTTTTGCTGGAACAACATAAAACGCCGAACTTTTTTCTATTTCTTTTTTAGAAAAAATGCCAATGCCGTGAATTTTACTTTTCTTCTTAAATAAAAAAGAGGTCATTTAGAATGATTGAATTGTGGACCTGGCGAGAATCGAACTCGCGCTTCAGCAATGCGAATGCCGCGTAATACCACTTTACTACAGGCCCAAAATTTATTTTTGTACTAAAAAAATAATTATACTTAAAACAATCCACACTATACCAAGCAATTGCAAAACCTTCTTGTCTAACACCCACTGCCAGTAATTAATTGCAAACTTTAAAATTTGCGAGTTGCTCTTTTTTCTAAAATCAATCATCCATTTTATACACCTTGGTACAAAAAAAATAATTGCTAAACCTACTATTAGTTCGGCGAGTAATGAAAGTTTGCTCATAATAAATATAAAAAAATAAATAATAATATTTTGTCGGGGTACTGGGATTTGCACCCAGGCTAAATCGTCCCGAACGACTCGTGCTACTGTTACACTATACCCCGTTTTTTACTTAACCCAATATTTTTGCTTTGTCATTTCGTCTTTTTTTGTTTCTAAGTCTTGGACGTCATTCTCTGCTTTTTCAGCTAACTTTGCAAGTTCTGCATCTGACAGTTCTCCCAGTTTTTTAACTTCGCCTTCTAAAAATTCTTTGGTATTTTTTTTAGGGTCGTCCAAAACATACCCCAGAAGCACATCTAAAATATAGCCGATTCTTGGCCCGGGCTTTATTTTTAACAGTTCTATTATATCGCTTCCGTTAACCTTCAGCATTTTAGCTGAAATAGGGTCTTGAGAAACTTTATCAATCAGATATTTTAAGTGTCTCAATTTATATGGCTCGGCTTTGGGAACACCAGATCCAATTCTGTCTGCCTGTCTTACCTGCAAAAGTTCTTCCATGTTTTCCGGACCCATATTTCTAACCAGCCTTCTTACAGACGATTCTCCCACCTCGTCCACATTGTAGTAAAACAAATGATATCTTACAAGCTTTGTAATTTTTTCAACTTCTTTTTTGGAAAATTTTAAACGGTTCAAAATCTGGAAAGTTATTTTGGCTCCCACAATTTCATGATTGTAAAAGGTTGCTTCTTCGCCTTCTCCTACTTTTACTCTTGGCTTAGCAATGTCGTGGAGTAGGGCAGCAACCCTAACATACATATTAAAATTTTTCTTTGCTGTATACTCTAAAGATTTTACTGCGTGCCAGTAGCAGTCATATATATGATGCTTATTTTGCGCAATTCCGTAATTATCCAGCAATTCTGGCACAATGTATTTTAACAGCCCTAATTCTCTAAGCAATTCTATTCCGTCAGCCGCGTTATCTGCCATAATTATTTTTACAAATTCATCTCTTATTCTTTCTTTTGAAATTGCTTCTAACCAAACGCTATTTTTTTTAATTGCTTCTGCCGTTCTTCCTTCAATTTCAAATCCCAGAGTTGTAGCAAATCTTACAGCTCTTAACATTCTCAAAGCATCTTCATTAAACCTTTCTTCCGGATTTCCAACAGTTCTGATTATTTTATTTTTTAAGTCTTTCTGTCCTTCAAACAGGTCTACAAGCTTTTTTTCCCCGTCCATGGCCATTGCGTTCACGGTAAAATCACGACGGCTCAAATCTTCCTGTAAAGTTTTTGCATATTTTACTTCATCTGGATGCCTTTTGTCAGAATACTTTGCCTCAAATCTATAAGTTGTAATTTCGACTTCCGATAACTTTGGATTTTTGCTCTCTGTTCTGGTGGTAACAGTCAAAAAATTATTTTCATAAAAACTGTCTGGAAAAACTTTTTGAATTTCTTCGGGTTTTGCATTAGTTGTAACGTCCCAGTCGTTTGGCTCCTTTTCCAGCAAAAAATCGCGTACGCATCCGCCCACGATATACGCCTCAAAACCCTGCCTGCCGGCAGGCAGGCTGCTTTTATGTAGTTTTTCAATAATTAATTTTACTTCTTTAGGAATTACCATATATAAACATATTAGCTTAAAACTTGTGTTTTTTCAATTTTTTAGGTAAAATAAGCATAAATTATTAACATCTTTAATTATTGTGTGCCCGTGGTGAAAGCTTGCCCCCACACCAAAGTTTCGCCCCCATAGTGAAATGGATATCATATTTGGCTTCGAACCAAAAGTTGGGAGTTCGAATCTTCCTGGGGGCACAAAAAACTTTGGTGTGGGGGTGAAGATATCATACTTGGCTTCGAACCAAGGGTCTGCAGGTTCGAGTCCTGCCGAGGGCACAAGGCCTATATATATGAACACTAAAAAAATATTTTTTACAGTAGTTATATTTTGTTTATTATCAGTAATTTTTATTCCATTTTCTGTAAGAGCTGCTTGCGGAGATGGAAGCGGAATAGTAAATTGTGGTTGCGCGTCAGACGGAAGTGATGCGTGCAAATTAACAGATTTTTTTACTATGATTATAAAAATTTACGACTTCATCGTAAAATATATAGCTGCACCGCTGGCAACAATAGCAATTTTAGTCGGAGCGATTTTTATGATGATTTCTGCGGGCGACCCCGGCTGGTTTGGCCTTGGCAAAAAAATTCTTTGGGCTGGAATTATCGGTTTGGTCCTGGCTTTGGGCTCAAAAGCGATAATCAATTTTATCTTGGGCGCAATAGGGGCCACTCCTATCAGCTATATTTATAAGCTAACCTCACTATTTTAATTTACCCCCGTAGCTAAATTTTGCCCCTATAACTTAATGGTAAAGTAGCTGCCTCTTAAGCAGCCTATCTCAGTCCGATTCTGAGTAGGGGCACTTTACAAAAAAACAAAAATAGAGTATATTATACATATTATTAAACGATTAACGAGGGCGCCGGAAGCGCTTTCATATTTATAGAAAATGGCTTTAACTACCAAAGAGAAAATAAAAATAATAAAGGATGTCGCGGAAGACGAAAAAGACACCGGCTCTGCCGATGTGCAAATTGCCTTATTGTCAAAACAAATAGATAAGCTGGTTTTGCATTTAAAAAAACACCCGCAAGACGTCCACTCAAAGAGGGGCTTGATTAAAATGGTTATACAAAGAAAAAAATTGCTGGCTTATTTAAAAAAAGCTTCTGAAAAGAAGTACTTAGCCATAATCAAAAAAATCGGCTTGAAAAAATAAAATGCAGCCAAAACCAAAAGAACAACGAGTAGAAGTATTAATAGATGTACAGAATTTATATCACTCTGCAAAAAACCTTTATCATTCACGAGTTAATTACCAGGAGGTTTTAAAACAAGCAGTGGCAGGAAGAAAATTCATCAGGGCTTTTGGTTATGTGGTTAGGACAAAAACCGGCGAAGAAGCGCCGTTTTTTGATGCATTATCAAAAATTGGAATTGAAACAAGGGTTAGAGATTTACAAGAATGGTATGGCGGAGCCAAAAAAGCCGACTGGGATGTTGGAATTGTAATCGACGCCATCAGAACCGCACCGGGATTAGATGTGATTGTTTTGGTTTCGGGAGATGGAGATTTTATCGCTTTGGTTGAATATCTAAAGAACCAGGGGAAAAGAATTGAAGTAATGGCATTTGGCAGAACAACTTCCGCAAGATTAAAAGAAGTCGCCGACGAGTTTATTGATTTAGACGAAGGCCTCCCCAAATTTTTATTAAAAAAATAAATTAACCTTGCTATTGACACGGGCGTATAGTATGCTAACATTAATTTAGCAACGCCCCAGCCAGCCGCAAGGTCCGCTGGGGTTTTAATTTATGCAAACAATACTTTTTATAGATGGACGTAACTTTATCAGCAAAATTGAAGCAATTAAAAAAGATGTTGATTTATCCACTTATAATTTTGCGGGTTTGTTAAATAAAGTGTTGTCGGGAATAAAAGTGGATAAAAAAATATTTTACATAGGAAGAATTATAAATCATAATGAAACAAAAGAAAAATCTGCAGAACTTATACAAAAACAAAGATTATTGAAAACTAATTTGGAAAAGCAAGAATTTGAGGTAATTTATGCTGGACACGTAAGAGGAAACGAGGCAGGCTGTCCAAAAGGACATAAATTTCTATTATTCAGGGAAAAAGGTGTCGATGTCAGAATTGCGGTTGATATGGTTTCTCTTGCCTGTGACCAAACGTTAAATACGGCTATTATCGCAAGCTCCGATTCCGACCTTCAGCCGGCAATAAAAGAATTAGAAAAAAGAAAAATAAAACGCATTTACCTTGGTTTTGAAAATTCCCCCAACAAAGGATTAACTTTTACAACCAATCGCACAATTCTTATCAGAAATTCAGAAGTATTGGAATTTATGCCAAAAACATTAATATAAATCAAAATTTTTATTAAAAAAGTAAAGAATAAAAAATAATAATAGGAGTTGTAGCGATATACAAATAACATACCAATCATACTAATGCTGAGCAAGGTCGAAGCATTGGTGTAATCGGTATGATATTTCGTATCTTGATACGGCTCGCAAAAAACCTTAGTTAATAATTCTTTTCGTAGCGAAAGTTTCAGATTTGCAAACGAAAATTTAGAATTATAAGGAGGTTGTAGCCAACGGCTACGCCGACGAATAATTATAAATTTGCAGTTCAAAGATGAAAATTGCAGTAGAAAATGAATTGTTAAATAAGGTTAATAATATGGCAGTAAAAGATACGTTCGAGATAAAGGTGGGCGAAAAGCCCGTCATAATTAAGACTACAAACTGGACCGAGCAAGCCTCTGGTTCTTGTTTGGTTAGTTGCGGAGAAACAGAGGTTTTAGTAACCGCTGTTTTGTCTCCATTTTCAAGACCCGACATAGATTATTTTCCTTTGACTGTTGAATACGAGGAAAGGTTTTATGCGGCAGGAAAAATATTTGGCTCAAGGTTTATGAAAAGAGAATCCAGACCCACAGAAGAAGCAATTTTAACCGCAAGAATGATTGATAGGGCAATCAGACCACTGTTTCCAAAAGACTTTAAAAAAGAGGTTCAAGTTATTGTTACCTGCTTGTCTTGGGATGGAAAAAACGACCCTGATATTTTAGGAATGATTGGAGCGTCATTTGCTTTAGCAACTTCAAACATTCCGTGGAATGGACCAATGGGAGCGATAAGAATAACTAAGGGGCCCGAAGGGCACCCCGGCGAGTGGGTTTTTAATTCAAACTATACGCAAAGAAAAGAAAGTACGATGGATTTAACTTTGGCAGCTATAGAAAGGCCCGCCCTGAGCGGAGCCGAAGGGGATGGCGAAGTTTTAGTTAATATGATTGAAATGGGGGCTAAAGAAGTGCAGGAAAAAGATGTTTTGGAGGCCTATGAAGTTGCCAAAAAAGAATTAAAAGAAATTATTGATGTCCAGATTAAGGCGGTAAAAAAAATAGGAAAAACAAAAGATGTTTTTGAGCCTGCTGTTGAGCTGGAAATTGCCGGTGAAATAAAAAAATTTTTGGGCGACAAATTAGAAAAAGCAATAAATGGTGCTCCAAAAACAGAAAAAAATCTCGGCGCGACAGAAATATTGAAAGAAGAGTTGATAAAATATGTGGCAGAAAAACATCCCGGAGAAGGAAAAGAAAAACAGGTATTAGCATATTTTGAAAAAGAGATTGAAAGAATAATTATCAAAAATATTATTGAAAAGGATTACAGGCCCGATGGCAGAAACTCTAAAGAGATAAGAGCTTTGTCTTGCGAAGTTGCGGTCTTGCCCAGAGCCCACGGATCGGGTGTGTTTTTTAGAGGTTTGACAAGAGTGCTTTCTATTTTAACTTTGGGAGGGCCCGGCGACCAGCAGATATTGGAGGGCATGGAAATTGTGGGCAAGAAAAGATTTTTGCACCACTACAATTTCCCGCCATTTTCATCAGGAGAAACAGCCCCAATGAGGGGGCCAAAAAGAAGAGAAATTGGACACGGAGCTTTGGTTGAAAAAGCATTATTGCCGATACTTCCGGATGTGGAAAAATTTCCATACACAATCAGAATTGTTTCTGAGGTTGTTTCTTCAAACGGCTCAACTTCACAGGCCTCAGTGTGTGCGGCATGTATCGCGTTAATGGACGCAGGAGTACCGATTAAAGAACCTGTTGCCGGAATTTCAGTTGGTTTGGCAAAAGATGAAAAATCTGGAAAGTATAAAGTTTTAACAGACATTCAAGGCCCAGAAGATCACTATGGAGATATGGATTTTAAAGTGGCTGGAACTCGAAATGGAATTACTGCAATTCAAATGGATGTTAAGATAGACGGCATCGACAAAAAAATTATGGAAGAGGCAATGGCCAGAGCAAAAGATGCAAGATTTAAAATACTTGATATAATAAAGAAAGAGATTCCCGAACCAAGAAAATCACTGTCGCCTTATGCTCCAAAAATAGTTACTCTAAAAATAGACCCAGCCAAGATTGGCGAGGTTATAGGGCCTAAAGGAAAAATGATAAATCAGATAATCGAAGAATGCGGAGTCACTGTTGATGTTGAAGATTCGGGAATGGTATTTATTACCGGAGTCGATGAAGTAGGAGTGAACAAAGCAGTCGACTGGATAAAGGGGATAACAAGAGAGGTTCGGGTTGGCGAAGTATTCCAGGGAAAAGTTGTAAAAATTATGGACTTTGGAGCTTTTGTAGAAATATTGCCCGGCACAGACGGAATGGTACATATTTCAAAGTTTGTGAAAGAAAGAATACAAAGCATTTTCGACGTTGTAAAAGAAGGAGACGTAATTCCGGTAAAAGTAATGGCGGTAGATGAGCTTGGCAGAATAAATTTATCTGCTATTGATGCGGGATTTCAGCCGGAAAAAAATAAAGAACTCAAAAAAGGGTTTTTAAAGAGATAAAAATAAAATTAAAAATAAACTCATGATACTTTTAAAACACGTTTCAACTTCGAGGGGGATTATAACAATTATCGCCGCAATTTTAATTCTTTTCGGCGGAGTTTTTGCGTATCAATATTTTTTTGTAAAAACACAACCGATTGCGCAACAGCAGGAACAATTAATTGGCGGAGATAAAGACAGCCACGGATGCTTGCCCGCCGCCGGTTATTCCTGGTGCGAAATAAAACAAAAATGTCTACGCGTATGGGAAGAACCCTGTGAAACAGATCTAACCGGCGGCTGGAAAATATACACAAATAGTGGATATAACTTTTCGATAAAATATCCTACAACAGCCTCTTTAACAGAAAATAATGAGGATGAAACATGGTATGGCGGAACATATCAAATTGCTATTAAAACTATAACTACTGTCTCCATTCCAAATGCGGAATCAAGAGATGCTTTTGTCATTTTTTATGTAGCCAACGGCCAAAATGCAATTAATAATTGCTATAAACAAAATCTAAATGCCCAGGGCGCAGAAATTATAGAAACTCAAGAAATAAATGGAACTGTTTTTCATGTTGCTAATTTTGGAGACGCTGCCATGGGAGGTAAAAGAGACAGTGTGTCGCAATACAGCGTATTAAAAAATAATCTTTGCTATATTTTACAGGGCAATGCCACTTGGACAGACATACAATTTGTTCACGGAGCAACAGATGGCAAACTGGCGACTCAACAGGAGCTAGAGGCACAGAATCAAAAAATACGGGCTGGACAGGACTTTGTTAAGAGTATTATTTCCACTTTTAAATTTACGAATTAAAGCAACATTATATAAACAATGGTAACTGTAGACGAAGAAACACAAGCTAAGGAATTTCTGAAACGGGCGGAAATCAGGACGATGAAAAAAGACCTCTCAAAATTGAGAGAGGCTGATTCGTTAAAAGAAAGAGATAAAATTGTTAAAATAAAAACGCTAGAAGAGCAAAGGGTAGAACAACAAAAAAAATTGGAAATAAAAGACGCCGAAACCGCAGCGGCTGACAAGGCCGGGCTAGATGACGTTTTACAAAGAAACGAAGGGCAAGAAAGAATTGCCGAAAAAGATCTAAAAAACTATGCCACCGAACAAGAACGCCAGCAGATATTTTTACTCGAATCAGAACGGCTTGGTTTTGAAAAACAGATTGACGCAATAGACAAAGAAAAAGAGCCGGCGCTCAAATTAGAAAAAAATAAACTACTGCTCTTAAAACGCGGACAGCAAGAGGTGTTAAGCCAAATTTTAGAGCAGGAAAAAAAGCTGGAAGGAGAACAAAAAGTTATCACAGAAAAAGAGCAGACAACAACTATCGCTTCTGAAAGAAAAGGTTTAGAACAAGCAAGATGGGATTTGGATAAAAAAATACAAGAAGTGGAGAAAAAAAGATGGGAGGCGGAAAAACAAATAGAAGATACTGACAAAAAAGTAAGCCAGATAGACGGGTTTTCAGAGCAAAATATCATAGAAAAAAATGGGCTTCAGGACAAAGTTTTGGGCACAGATAAATCGCTAAGGGAAATTTATTCTGCCGTTATGGCGCGCGAAGAAGACAAAAGAAGGGGTTTGGCTCAAGATCAAGTTGCCAGAAAAGAAGTCTTAGCAGTGGCAAGGGCGCAACAAAATGAAAAAATACAAAGGCAGCAATGGTCGCCGTCAGCAAAGAAGAGAACAGAGGATGGAGGATACTTAAGCAAGGCGCCGGTTAGTGTAAGAGAAAAAATATTAAAATCGGGCGAAGCCGAAGAAGAACAAAGAAGAAAATTTTTGCAGGACGTGGGAAGTTCGTCAAGAGAAAAATTTCAGCGGGCGCAACAACAAGAAATGCCCGCAGCGCCAATAATTGAAGTGCCAATACCTAAAGCAGGCGCACGGTCGCCTTCGATTCCGCCAGTTCCGTTGCCCCGCAGAAAATAACAATTATAAAAATATAAATAAAAAAAACATATAATGGAAAAACAGCTGATCGAAGAATTAAAAGAGAAATTAGAGTCTCAGAAAAAATCTTTACAAAAAGAGCTGGAAAGTTTTGCCAAAGAGGACCCAAACTCAAAACATAATTGGGACGCAAAATATCCAAACAGGGAAGACGGAGACAAAGAAGAAGCGGCTGACGACGCCCAAGAATACGACAACGCACTTTCTTTAGAGCATAGCCTTGAATTAAAACTAAAAAATGTGAGCACTGCTTTAGAAAAAATTGCCCTTGGCCGTAGCCAAACGGGCGAGGCACAAGGGGTCTATGGAATCTGCGAGGTTTGCGGAAAAGAAATCGGAGAAGATCGCCTGCTCGTCTGCCCGGAAGCAAAAACCTGCTTAAAGTGCAATGAAAAATAATAACAATAAATAAAAACAGCCCCGAGCTTATCAAGGGGTTGTTTTTATTTTATTAATAATGGATTTTTGTTCCGACAGGATATTTCGCCAAAGGATTTGTAGCTCCAATAACCTGGAAGTGCAGGTGGCATCCAGTTGCACCGACCACGTTTCCTGTGTTGCCTATTAAGCCGATCCTGTCGCTTTGAGTAACTGGGTCGCCCGGTTTTACAAAAACATTAGAGAGGTGACCATAATAAGTAGCTGTGCCGTTAGGATGCAAAATTGTAACATAATTTCCCATACCCGCATTCCAAGCGTTGTTGTAAACGGCCCTTTGCACCTTGCCGGAAGCCGCCGCATAAACGGACGTTCCGCAACTATTTGCGACATCAATGGCATTATAATAATGAAGCCCCTGTGTTATTCTTCCTTGAGTTGGGAATATAAAATAATTGCTGGCCAGAGGAACTTGGTTATTATTTATAATAGGAGTTGCCACCTTCGCTTTGGGCATTGTACCTCCCGGTACAATTAAAATATCTCCAATGTAAACGTCCGGAGTGGCTAAATCGTTGTAAGAAATAATATCATTTACCTGCGATTTATATGTTTGCGCAATTCCCGAAACAGTGTCCCCGGATTTTACAACATGCAAAACTCCATCTGTGGGCAAAATAATTAAACTTTGGCCAACTTTAATTACAGAAGAACTTGTGAGGCTATTTGCCCAGAGTAATGTATTAACCGATATCCCATAAGCGTCTGCAATCGATTGCAAAGTATCTCCAGGCTGTACCGTATAATCAGCTACATTTTTTTTATCCTGGATGGTTCCACCAAACACATCTCCTAAGGTTTTTCCCGAAACAATTGAGGGAGCCGATATCCCGCCCACGGTATTATTTTGTATTATTTTCAAATCCGGAGTTTCTAACGCAATTGCGCTGGCTTTACTAAAAAATAAGTTGTCACCGTTGAGGCCGCCCGACTTGCTAAAAAATGAATTAAAAAAAGCAACATGGTTGCCGTTAAGATTTCCCGCGCCGG
The DNA here is from genome assembly GCA_964404005.1 of uncultured Candidatus Saccharibacteria bacterium. Taxonomy (GTDB): domain Bacteria; phylum Patescibacteriota; class Minisyncoccia; order Minisyncoccales; family Staskawiczbacteraceae; genus XYD1-FULL-39-28. Next base: position 28,340 of record CAYOIH010000002.1, on the reverse strand, counting down.
CCGAGTTCCCACAAGACGCGCACATTCCCCAAAACAAAACAACAGAAACTAATGCAAAATAAAACAAAGGATTTTTCAATAGCCTTTTTTGATTGGTGCCCCCGCGCACAGTCTTAGCCGGGTGGCAACTCTCCTTTATTTTTGTTAGAGCCTTAGTAAGTAGTTTTAACAAATTAATTTAAAATTACCATTTTAAAGGCCGCAAGTCAAATAGTTATGCACCGTTCGTTTTATGCTATAATGACACAATAAATAACCACTTATGGACCTAATTTCTCCCAAAACAATAAAAGAACTCTTGTCAAAATATGAAACCCGGCCGTCAAAAGGCCTGGGCCAAAATTTTTTAATAGATAAGGCCATATTAAATAAAATCATTTTGGCGGCAGATATAGAATCAAGCGACACAATTTTAGAAGTGGGCCCGGGCGTTGGGACCTTAACTCAAGAATTGGCAGAAATGGCGGGGGAGGTGATTGCCGTAGAAAAAGACAAAACAATGGTTGAAATCCTCCAAGAGACATTAAAAGATTTTTCCGCCCAAGGCGGATCCGCCTCTGGCGGAAAAAATATAGAAATCATCCAGGGAGATATTTTAACAACAGAGCTACAACTTCCTAAAAATTATAAGCTTGTTGCCAACATCCCGTATTATTTAACTTCGCCGTTAATCAGAAAATTTTTGGAATGCGACAATCCGCCAAGTGAAATGATTTTAATGTTGCAAAAAGAGGTTGCCCAAAGAATCTGCGCGAATCCAGGAGATATGAGTTTACTAGCAGTATCCGTACAATTTTATGCTGATGCAAAAATTATTTCATATGTTTCAAAAAACTGTTTTTGGCCAGCTCCCAAAATTGATTCTGCAATTATAAAGATAATACCTCACAAAAAATACGACGTCTCGACTGATTTGTTTTTTGAAGTTGTAAAAGCCGGTTTTTCCCAGCCCAGGAAACAATTGGCCAATAATTTACTTGCCCTGAGCCGTGTCGAAGGGTCAAAAACACTAGAAATTAGTAAAGAAAAAGTTACTGAGTGGCTAGAGAAAAATGGAATAAAGCCTATTCAGAGGGCAGAGACCCTAACTATACAAGACTGGGTTAATTTAAGCGGAGACTTGACAAACACCCTTAAGAGCGCACAATAAAGGTAGTGCGTTAGAAATTGTATAATTTCTAACTTTCACAACCTACTTTCAGAAGGAGTTGAACATGCTAACCGCATCGCAAAAAATGTCAGCTCACAGAACGAGGGCTTTGCTAGACAAGAAACGAGTAAGTTCCCCGGTTGTCATCTTAGTTGGTCTAGCGTTCGTGATTTTTCTATATCTGTTGCCTACCTTTATACTTCCCGCTATCGACGAATACAGGGCATCCTCCAACCAGACGCACGAGCAACAAATAATACAACAATCCCGGCAGGCTTTTATTGATAACCAGCCCAAACCCAAGTAATGCACGCTAAGCGCTTAGCGACAAAATCAAAATCCAAAGATATTATATTTCTCAGCCAGTGCTAGAAAAATAATTCTGCGGATTTTTTTATTACTAGTTGGCCTTGGCCGCTGCCCACAAACTTGTGGTATAATAAATAAATATGATCGGTATTAGTTTTTATTTATATGTATTTGTTTTAGTTACTTGGATTATTTATATAATAAATTCACGATATCAAAACGTGAGGATGAACAAGTTTATACCAAGTAAATTAATAGAGGTCTTTACTGTTCCTTTTTATGTGTTCTCCATACTATCTTTTTATATTTTATTCCAGAAAATATCGAACATACTTATATTTAATACCGAAAATGGACTGATAAATTATAAATTGTTTTGGCTTACAACATCTGTTATAATAGGAATAATATTCTGCCTTTTATCAATTATTCTTTTTACATATGCTAATTTTTTTGAAAAATCTTTTCCAAGCTGCATAACTATAAAAAGTAATAAGCCGCTCCAAGGAATATATAAATATATCCGCCATCCTTCATACTATGTCTTCTTTTTTATAACCTTCGGGACAGCCCTTTGCCTATTAAGTCCGGCGCTATTTATCTTGGCATGCATAAATCACGTTTGCCTTTATATTTATTATATGATTGAGGAAAACCAAACAAGAAAGACAAATTCTGATTATGATAAATATTTGAAGATAAGTAATAGGTTTTTACCAAATTTTTTAAAAACACCATCTAATCGAGGTTAATGCTTTGTTTATTAATTATGATATAATTATTCTAATATAGAATATGATTAAAAAAATTACGAAAAAAGTCTCATCTTTTTCTGAAAATATACTGATAAAATATTACATAACTCGTGGAAAATTTAAAGATTTTTTATCGCCAATTTTTGATACCGAAAATAAAGAACGTGGCCTTGTGATTTCTGGCACCGCCCTGATTATTACTGGTGTAGTCGCTGCGGGGTTAGCCGTATGGGGATATTATTCAGTCAAATCCGACATTAAATCTGGGACACAGGGTTTTTTTAGCGACTTACTTGTTGGACTTGGAACGCTTCTTATCTCAATCGCAAGCAGCCTTTTTCAATATGCTTCTCAATTTTTATCTTATGTCACAAGCCCGTCATTCAACCAGCAGACCATTACAGGAAACGAAACATTTAAATTAGCATGGGCACAGGTTCGAAATATTGCTGATATGCTTATTGTTTTAGGTTTTATCGTTGTGGGCGTGGCCACAAGTTTGAGAATTAGAGAATACGCAGCAAAACAGCTTTTGTGGAAATTAATAGTTGTGGCTCTTTTTGTTAATTTTTCAGGCTTGTTTTGTGGGCTAATTATTGACACTGGGAACATAACAATGAATGGTTTACTGGGGGGAAACAAAACCAGCGAATCGGTTATTGGTCTATCTGCTACTATCAACGATTATGCGGCAAGTACGCTCAAGGGAGAAGAAATTGATGTGGCGGCTAATACAAAAAAAAGTGCTCCTGGTGGCCCGGGTGCAACTACCTCGGCGATAAATCCAGCGGCATATTTAGGTTTGTGCGCTAGCGTAGCTATCTTTGAAATAATAGCAGCTTACTCGCTTGCACTCATGGCTCTTTTACTCGCTGCAAGATACGCCGTACTTGCTGTGCTTTTTATACTGTCTCCTTTGGCTTTTGCTTTTTGGATATTCCCTCCAACAAAAAAATTATGGACTAAGTGGTCGGATAATTTTATTAAATGGTCTTTTATAGGAGTCGGCGCTGCGTTTTTTATTTATTTAGCCGTGACCATAATGACCGCGGCAAATGGTGCCGTAGATTTTAATGTTTTGTTTGTTGCTTTTATCTTCCTTTTTATCGGATATAAAATGGTCAGCTCTGTGGCACCAATGGTATCTAGCGCTATTATGGGAATAGCGGGCGGAGCGGCTGGGCTTGCGCTGGGAGCAGCGGGTGGGGCACTTAAGAGAGGCGCCAAAATAGCAGACAAAATGACAGGAAACAGGGTGTCTAACGTAGGACGGGCAATAAGTTCATCCACCGGCAGGATGATGGAAAGAATTGGCTTGCGCAGTGAAGGAACCACTGCGATGAAAGAAAACTCCCGCGTTGATACTGAAGCAAAGGGCGTTACTGCCGAATATAATGCCGCAAAAGCACGAGGCGATACTGGTGCTATGCAAAGAATACAGGGGCGGGCGAGGAGAGATAGAGGATTTAAAGGCGCCGCAGCCCTTATGGCCGTAAACGAAGCAGGAGATTTGCATGAAGCATTTAGAAACCCTGACGGGACAACAAACTGGAGTGCAGCACACACACAACTTAGACGCGCGGAGAGTATGGGGGCCACAGATATAGGCAAAAAAGCCCGTGAGAAGAACTATCAATTGGCCGGAGAGGAGGTATTGGCGCGCGGTGGCACAGCAGAAGAAGCGCACAGAGCTAGCCAAAACCAACTTTCTGAAAATGTACATAAAGGAATGTCTGCGGGACAATGGAGCAGAGTTGAAGGAAGGCACCTGGATCCAAATCTGGTTTCAGAGATGAGCACTTCAGATATACGCAAAGCCAGATTAGCGCCCGGGGCAACACAAAACCAACTTTCCAGTTTTGAACCGGCGATACGCGCCGCCGCAGGAGCGGCGGGGCGAGCTCAAGACACTCAAGAAGCGAATAGATTAAATAAGCTTGCAGATTCTTTGGGCAGATTGATAGGTGGGTCATTATATGGACGCACCGCTCCTGCCGGCGGAAGGCCTGCGCCTACGCCACCTGCGCCACCCCCCGCGGGCGGAAGGCCATAATCTTTTTTAACTAATTTATAATTTCTATGGATAACAAAATACGTATAGTTTTTAGCGCCAAAGCAGATGCAGCGCTTGATAAGATAATGGAAAAATTCACTCTGCAAGAAACTCCCGAGGAATACGAGAAAAGAGGGACAGAAAAAAAACCGGCAAAAATAGCCGTTATTGACGGCATAGCAAAAAATTTAGCCGCAGGGGATTTATCTGAAAAAGATTTACCGAGTTTATTACAAAAAGATTTGGGGGTTTCCGGAGATGTTGCGAAGCAAATAACTAATGAGATAATAACAAATATTGTGCCGTTTTTAGAAAAAATCCCTGAAGAAAAATTATCAGACCCTGCATTTGTAGATGAAATGGCAGAAAAGCTTTGGGGTGAAAAAACTCCACAAGGTGGCACTGTCGCTAAAACAGAAAAAATGCCGGATTTTATGGATGTCGAAGAGAACGGCAAGCTGTTAAAAGAAGAGCGCCAAAATACTAAAGTATCACAAACAAACAACCTGCAGTCTATTATGCCTAAAAAACCTGATAAAAATTCTCGTGGCAAAACAAAAGATTTGGACATAACCAATTTGCCAAAAAAGAGCGGACTCGACAGATACCGTGAACCAATTGGATAAAAAATAAAAAAAAACGGGCGGACACAAATTGTGCCCGCCCTTTTACTATGAATTGCCGAAAGACTTCGTGGCGGGATTATATCCCGGAGGATATTTTCCCCTACGCTTTTTGAATTCTTCCGCCAATTCCTCATCCGTCTTGTCTTCTTGTCTTTTACCTCCTTTATTACCCTGGCCCGGTGCTGGTTGCGGATTTTTACCGCCGGCACCGACCATAACGCCCGCGCCACCTCCGCCGACGACCGCGGTGGTAGCGTTCTCGAGGCCCTTAACATCAATCTGCTGGTAACCGTTGGTCTTCGCCAGGGCCCGTTGGCGAAGCTCGTTTTGCTTAGCTTCAATCTGGGACTGCGTGGCGTTCTTGTGACTGGCTAGCCACTTTTTCAGGGCCAGGTTGGTATCGTTAAACAACACGGCACTGGTCTCTGCCTGATACTTGGCAGCCTCTTTCGCCCTTTGCGCCATGTAGGGAGCGAGAGTGGTCGCCCGATAACCTTCTGGGGGGTCAATACTTCTCAACACCACTGACTCAACCCAGATTCCGGCGGCAACATACAACTCATCGAGTATCGAAGGGTTGCCGTTTTGTTCGGAATTCAGCTCTTCCCACAGCCGCACACTAATGGTCTTTAGGGCCTGCTCTCTTTTCGTGTCTCGTCCGACGATGTCGTCGTCGTACGAAATCTCGGCGATAAGGTCGCGGAAACACGCCAGAATTCTAGTGTTCATTTCGGCGTACCAATCATCTGCGTCAAAAAAGGCTGCCCTATAATCCTCTATGACGCCGAACACCGCCAGAACGCCTGACAGGGGTAGCGCACGACTGTCTTCTTCGTCCTTGAAGGGAAGGGCGTAGGGGTACCGAGTGGTCTTAAAACTACCAACAATACCCCCGTCCTTTTCATTCTCGCGGGGATGGGGCTCGGCTTTAGGTGTGCCGTCCGGCTCGGTCATGCTCTTCAAAAACGTCATCTTTTTCCGGTAAAAAGTGTGCATGCCGGGAATTCCGAACCATCGCAAGCCAGGCCCAATTGTCCTTGCATATTTTCCCCACCTCAGGATGATCTTGCACCAGCCCTGTTCAACGCGAGTGAACAGGATGTTGGTCCTGGCCAACCCCAAAACAATCAAATATCCGATTACAAGGACTCCGACCACCAGTAACAAGTTCCACAGAAAAGCTGTAAATAAACTACTCATGGGTCTTCTCCTAATATTGCGCTGACAGCTGTGCGGTACACCCGCACTCGCTGTTTTTTACAATGTTCTTACTATATTTATTATATCATATTAAAACACCCTTGTCAAGGTGTTGAGAACTGTTGTTGTCTGTACTTTTTTATGCATGGTATAATAAATAAACTTATAAATATTATGGAACAATATCCTATACCACAATTTATTGAGCAAGAAAGTAAAATTGCTTTCTTTATATCTTTCCGACAATTTTTCTATCTGGTGGGAGCCGGCGTTATTTGCTTTTTTCTATATTGGATTTTACCAAAGATTATTTTTTATATGGTGGCTTTATTGCTTTTTACCGGAGCGGGGATACTCGCCTTTGCAACAATAAACGGTGTGCCAATTTTAAATATGATTTTAGGGGCGATTGGTTTTTCGATGGGCGGAAAAAATTATGTTTGGAAGAAAGCAGAGTCTCCTTATCCGTTTAAACCTATCCAAAGGACTCAGATTAGAAAAATAGAACAAGGCCCTGTTTTGCAGGCCCAGACAAGCCAACTGAAAAGAATAAAAACACAAGTAGAATTAAAAACAAAATAAAGAAAGGTTACTATGGCCGAATCAGCCACGCAAGCATTTTTAGAAATACAAGATATAAGGGAGGGAGTTTTGCTTCTGAAAAATAATTCTATAAGGGGAATTTTAATGGTCTCTTCAATAAATTTTGCGTTGAAGTCAGAAGAAGAACAAACCGCCATAATTTATGCTTTCCAAAGTTTTTTAAATTCTTTAGATTTTTTCTGCCAGATAGTTATCCAATCAAGAAATATAAATATTACTCCTTATTTAGACGGGTTAAAAGATTTGGAAGAGAGACAAACCAACTCGTTATTAAGGGAACAAACAGCTTCTTACAGAGAATTTATAAAAAACATGGTTGTGGGGGATATGGTTATGACAAAAAACTTTTATGTTGTCGTCCCATATAATTTGATGGAAATATTAGGCATGAAAGGAATGTCAAAACAATTCAGTTTTTTAAAGCTTCCGGGCGCGACCCCACAAAATCAGCCGATGAAAGACGATGAATTCCAAAGATGCAAAACCCAGCTCTGGCAGAGAATGGAATATTTATCAATGGGGCTGAGAAGATGTGGATTAGAGTCTGTGCCATTAACAACACCGGAACTCATAGAACTTTTTTGGGCGATACACCACCCCGACCAAGCCGAGATCGGATATTACCCGGAAATCCTACCCGAGCTTTTAAAATAGTTTTTATATTTTTATCTTTATGAAATTTTTAGACAATCTTTTAGGAAAAAAACAGGAAAATCTGGCGGAAGAAAAACTTTTTCAGGAAGAGGAGTTTGATGTAAGGGATATTATCGCTCCGCCATATATTGGAGTAACTCAAGACCACATAAAACTGGGGGAAAGATTCGCTAAATCTTTTTTTGTTTTTTCTTATCCCCGATATTTAAATACGGGCTGGTTTTCTCCGGTTATTGATTTAAACACTCCAGTAGATATTTCATTTTTTATACATCCTGTAAGCTCGGAGCTGATTTTAAAAAAATTAAGAAAAAAAATTACAGAAGTTTCTTCAGAGGTTTTAGAAAGGGAAGAAAAGGGGCTGATTAGAGATCCCGCTCTACAGACAGCATATCAGGACATTGAAACTCTTAGAGATAATTTAATGACCGCCCAGGAAAAAATGTTCAGATTCGGGCTTTATATAACGGTTTATGAAAATTCAGAAAAAGAATTAAAAGACGTGGAACTTACATTAAGGTCAATTTTTGAATCCAGATTAATTTATATAAAACCGGCTTTGTATAAACAGAAAGAAGGATTTATTTCCTGTAGCCCTTACGGTATGGATTTGATAGAAGTTCACACTCCAATGGATACAGGCCCATTATCAACTTGCTTCCCATTTATTTCTTTTGACTTGAGCTCTAATGAAGGGATTTTATACGGCGTCAACAGGCATAATAATTCTTTGGTTTTATTTGACAGATTCAGTTTGGAAAACGCTAATATGGTGGTTTTTGCGAAATCCGGCTCCGGAAAATCTTTTGCGATAAAGCTGGAAATTTTAAGATATTTAATGCAGGGAGTTGATTGCATAATTATTGACCCGGAAAATGAGTATGAATTTTTGGCGGATGCGGTGGGCGGAGCATTTTTAAAAATTTCTTTAACTTCGCCAAACCATTTAAACCCGTTTGATTTGCCTCTTCCCGGCCCGGACGATAACCCGGAAGATATTTTAAGGTCTAATGTGATAAACTTGGTCGGACTTTTAAGAATTATGCTGGGCGGGTTGACGCCCGAAGAGGACAGTATTTTGGATGAAGCGCTTACGGAAACCTATGCTGTAAGAGATATCACTTCTGAATCAGACCCAAAAACATGGGCTAATAATACTCCTTTAATGTCTGACTTCCAGGAAATTTTGGAAAGTATGACGGGAACAGGATCTTTAGTTAATCGGATTAAAAAATTTACCAAAGGAACTTTTTCTGATTTTTTTAACCAGCAATCGAATATTTCCATAGAAAAAAGTTTTGTTGTTTTTGGGATACGAGATATGGAAGAATCATTAAGGCCGATCGCCCTATATATTATTATGAGGTATATTTGGAATATGGTCAGGTCAAAGTTGAAAAAGAGAATTTTGGTCATTGATGAGGCGTGGTGGCTGATGCAGTCTGACGACGGAGCCTCTTTCCTTTTTGGATTAGTAAAAAGGGCGAGAAAATATTGGCTGGGAGTTACAACTATCACCCAGGACGTAGCCGACTTTATGAGGTCTGATTACGGCCGGGCAATTATCACAAACTCGTCTTTGCAATTATTAATGAAACAATCTTCGGCTGATATTGATGTTGTACAAAAAACTTTCCAATTAACTGAACAAGAAAAATATTTATTGATTGAGGCGGCGGTCGGAGAAGGATTGTTTTTTGCCGGAAGAAAACACGTTTATTTGGCGGTTGTTGCCAGCCAGACTGAAAACCAAATAATCACAACTAATCCTCAAGAAGTTATGCAAAACAGGGCTGTGAAAAGGAATTTAGAATCCGCATAGGATTGGATATTGGAATTTAAAAAATTTTAAAAACGCAACAGGGCGATGGTCTTTTGTAAAAAATTTTTCTGGGCTCTTTTTTTAAACTGCGTTTTTCTATTAAACGCCAGTTTTGTTTTAGCTTTAGAAGTGCCACTACCGGGACTAGGGAATAAACCGGACATTGGCGCATATGTCTGTTATCTTCTCGGTTTGGCAATGAATTTAGCTGTTACTATAGCTGTTCTTTCAATAGTTTTTGGCGGAATTTATTATTTGGTTTCTTACGGGAGAGGGAAATTTACAAGCGAAGCAAAAGAGTGGATAAAAGCCGGAATCCTTGGACTTTTAATAACCGTGTGCGCGATTTTAATCGCCCGCACAATTAATCCCGACCTAACCAGCTGTAAAATGGGGGTTTTATCACTGCCCGGCATTAACTCTTCCAGTAAGAATGCCACCCCTTCTCAATCCGGCATTCCGACAGCCACCTACCAAGAAATTCCTATTGGGACTTTAACTGAAAATCTTTTAACAAGGACTATGAATTGTTATGGCTTTGACCCGGAAGGAAATCCCGCCGCCGGAGATAAAATAATAACAGGGGACTGCGGATTTTTTTCCGGTTGTCCCGAAGGACAAACATGCGATAAAAACAGCGGCAAATGCTATATATCCGGCCCGACTTATTTAAACCACGACAGAGCAGACTGTTTAACGCAACTGGCCGACGGCGCCCAAAAAAAAGGACAAATAATCGCCGGGCTGTCCGACGAGATAACTAAACTGATGAACCAATGCTCTTGCGTGGGCAAATGCGATCCTGTCTGCGACCCGTTAAACGGCGGATGCGACCTTTCTACAACGAAAACGCCGTATGCAATTAATAATTGCCCCGGATATGTCCCCGGTGCGTGTATAGGGGCTTGCGTAGGTGGCGCCTGTAAGCCACCGACAAAAGACTGTTGCCCCGATGGAGTTAGAAATCAGATCGAACACGGAGATATACTCTTGTCTGTTGATGTCGGTTCAAGCAGCGGCGCCGCCGGAGCCTGTTTGACCGAGGAAAGAGGATATAAAGGACTAGACGAATTCAGGTGCCCAAATCCTAATGATGGAAAAATCCAAACTCCGTGTTATGGCATACCGGGCTGGGTTGAAAAACAAATTCGAATAGACAATAAAACAATTATATTAATTGACCAAAGCAAATGGAAATTACTAAATCTTATACAGCAAGAAACATACTTTAAAGAAAAAATAGCTAATTGGCCAACAGACAGTAAAATCCAAGCCGACGAAAATGAGCTGGATAGGGCAAAGCACACATTAAACAGTTGCTATATGGCAATGCCTTATCTTGACCTTATTAAAACCCGCGAGACCACAGACAACACACAACGGCTTATTTCAATCAACCCGGAAACATTTTATGACCCCGCAGCAAGCAAGCCGATAAGCGTATCAAAATATTGCGCAGGATTTAATTATAATAATTCTAACTGTTTAAAAACGTGCAATGATATGTGCCCGGACACAAGCGACAATGCTGTCGGGCTTTATCAACAAAAAACCGGCAAGTGCGCAGAAGATGATACGGTGTGCCTGGATAAAGCCGCCAAAGAGGCTTACCAAGAAAGGCCATGCCCGGCTGCCCCGGACCCATCGAATACCAAAACTTTCGCAGGTTGCTTAACTGCCTGCCAGGGAGGGAAGGCAAGCGACTGCGAAAAAAAATATTTAGCGTGTTCTAATGAGTATGATTTTTGCGAAGAACAAAGCGCAAATAATTCACAGTGCGTTATAAATAACGCCGATGTTTGTTTATTTGGCGGACAAGGATTTAAAAATTGCGCAGACTCAACTACTGACCAAGGTAATACAGCTTTCTGCATTAATAATGCTTATTTGTGCAAAAACGGGTCTAATGAATATGCCGGCTACCCGGATTGCGCTACGCCCGGACTCAGCAAGTGTTCAGCCGGAGATAACTCCGCATCCTTCTTTTACGAAAACCCCGAATGCCAAAAATGCAAAAACCCATACGCCTCACTGACTGGTGGTGGAAAATGCCAAGATATATATCCTGAAACCGCAAAATGCCCAACATCTTCTAATTGCCCGGGTTGCCCATGCGACCAGATAGACACGGCCTTAAAATTTTATATTCCAGTAGAAAGTTTCCAAAAGGTTGCGGGCGAAGATAATTACTATACAACAGAACAGCCGTTTTCCGCCTATCAAATGGTTGGGCCTCAGTGTAATAGTTATTCTCAAAATGATGATCCATTAACTTTTTATTGCCAGGATAACTGGTGGTTAGACCCAAATAGAGAAAAAAGCGGAGTAACGCCGATAGGGACAGAAAAGGTTTGTCCCAGCGAGTTGGAAATACCGGTTGGCCAAACAGTTGATAACGCAGAAAATTGGGCCAACAATTTAATAAACAGTGTAGGCAAACTGCAAAATAGTATCCAAAATATGATTACCGAGATGTATATAATAGGAAAAGCAAAAGACACAAACCCGGTACAAGATTATTGTAGGTGCGCCGCAAAATTTGAAAATAGTAATCCAATTTGTAAAACCGATTGCCAATATGGCCAATGGAATGATGACAAGGGAAATACATACTGTAGTTGTATCCTTGATCCGTGCAAAGGAAGCCCGTGTGAGCAAATTACGGATTATTTGGCGGAGCTTTGGGATTATTATCGGCAATTTAAACTTGATTTTATAGATTTTTATACGGCTATGCTTAAAGAGCCCAGAAGCGATATTATGAAAGAATTAACTTATTCAAGGCAAACAACAAATAATTGTAGTGTGACAAGTAGGAGCTCCGACTCAAAGAACAGACTGTTAAACTGCACAAGGGTTCAAGACGAATTAATATCTCCAATTACCACAGGCCAAACAACACTTAACAACGAAGATATAAGTTCTTATTGTTATGGAAAAGAGTTGGGAAACCTTTTTGATACACCCTTAACGGATAATTGGTTTTGTTGCCAACAATATCAAAAAACTTCTGGCTCTCAGGGAGCTACTGTTCAATAATTAAAAATTAATAAAAAATATGAGACATAAAAAAAGTACAACAACGCAAAATAAATTTTTAATATTTTCAATGTTTCTTACCGCTTTTCTTTTTCGCGGTGGTTGTTTCGTTTCTGCAATGGAAGTGAATTTGGGTTTAGGAGACAACCCCGACCTTCCTAAATATATTACCTTTATTTTTTCCTGGGCCATTTCCATTGCCGGGGTTCTTTCTCTTATCTCTTTCATTGTGGGGGCTGTTGGTTTGATAATATCGGGCGACAGTACCGAGGCAAGCTCTAATGCAAAAGACCGAATGAAGGGAGCTGTTATGGGGTTGCTATTAACGCTCTGTTCTCTTTTAATTTTAACTACAATTAATCCTGTATTTAAAACTCCAACACTAACCCCATTGCCGGCAGCGCCAGCTATTGCAACGCCGATAATTACGGGCGTCTTCTATTATACGGAGTCCAACTGTAAAGGAACCGGCTCTGGACCAAATACTTCTTCCCAAAACCATATAGATAGTGCCTTCGCCGGGAAAATAAAATCAATTAAAATTATTAATGACCCGGCCAAAGACATTTATTACGGCGCTATTTTCCACGCAACTCCCGGGCTTGAAAACGGTGGTGTCTGCAGCTCCCCAGTTACAGATGCCACAGAATGTTATAACTTTAGTGCTGGCATGGAAAACCTTTCTGCCGCTGATATTTTTTTAATAAATAAAAAGACACCCAATACTTTCGGGACAGGAGTGGATTTTTATAGTGAAGCATACGGCTGGACTACGGGAGCTAATGCTGGTAAAAAAATAATAACAGACACAGAGATATCTAATATCACCAAATTGTACACTTATAATATAAAATTTGATTATACAAATATTAACAGACTGGATGCGTATAAACACAAATGTGATTCCACTAAGTCTGCTGACGCTGATGGCAATAAAGAGGGGATAGATTGTTCTAAAAATGCCTGTGAAACATTCCAAGATTGTCCCGGGTCTATAAAAATAAATGGAAGCTATGTGGTTGCCGTCTACGGCTTATCTTCTCCCTACTCCGAATATGCGGATTGCCAAACCTTTATTAAAGATGTTGAAAACTTAGACGCTGAACAAATTAGTGCACAAGCCGGCGAGGCTGGCGACAAGAGGGGCTCTGTTTACATAATCCCCACAAAATAATGGCCAATTAATATGGCGAAGAATAAATTTTTATTATTTTTTTCTTTTTCTAACGCTTTTCTTTTTTCAAGCGCCGCTTTTGCTTCTGCTATAACATTAGAGTCTCCGCTCAAGGGATTGGGAGACAACCCCGACCTTCCTAAATATATTACCTTTATTTTTTCTTGGGCTATTTCTGTTGGCGGGACCATTGCCCTTATCTCTTTTGTTATTGGAGCTGTTGGCCTAATAATATCGGGCGACAACACAGAACTGGCCGGCAATTCAAAAGACAGAATGAAAGACGCTATTTTGGGGCTAATTTTAATAATGACTGCTTACTTAATTATGTACACAATTAATCCTGCGCTTGTAACCCCAAGGCTGACTCCATTGCCGGAGACGCCAGCTATTGCAGTGCCGATAATTCCGGGCGTTTATTATTATACACAGCTCGGCTGCGCGGGAGACAGCTCGGGCCCAAATACTTCCTCGCAAGACCATATAGACAGCGCCTTTGCCGGAAAAATAAAATCAATTAAAATTATTAACGACAAAACAAATAATATTTATTACGGCGTGATTTTTCACAACGTAGCCGGATTGGAAAATGTCGGACCGTGCAGTCAGCCCATTATAGACGAAGGTTGCCAACCGGTTGGCACGGGCGCCTATGCAGTTGATATTTTTGCGTTGAATAAAAATAATAATACATCTCCCAGTGGAACTGGAATTGATTTTTATAGCGAAGCTTATGGATACAATATCGGAGCGCAAAACAGGGGAGAAGGTTTTTGCACGGTCGGCAACAATAAAATAAACGGCATCCTCCAAATAGAGGCCAACGACCTGAATTTTGGAGGAGGCGGTTCTTCCTACAACTGCGGATATTCTAAAAAAACACTACCGCAATATAAGGGTTTATATGGAACATTCCAATATGGGCCCGGCTCTATAAATATTAAGGGAAATTATTTGGTCGCCCTATATAGCGCGGGATATTGCCAGGTTTTTAGCGCTAGTGCGGCCAATCTGAATATGCAACCGTTTGTCGCGGCCAGGTATACTGTTGAAAATATTTATATTATCCCGACGAAATAAAAAAAGATTAACAATGATAAAAAAATATAAAAAATTTATTCTCGCTGTTATTTTCCTGGTTTTTTTATGTGGAAACTTTTCTTGCTTTTCTACAAACAAAATTTTGGCGGCGGAGTTAGAAGTAAAAAGTTATCCGACAATAGCCGGAAAAACCATAACTCCTGAAACAAAATTACCTGATTTTGCAATATATTTATTTAATGCCGGAATGCTTGTCGGCGTTGCCGCTGTTTTTATTTCTTTGGCTATCGCCGGGGTAATGTATGCTTTATCCCCGATAAAATCTGACTTGCTGGGAGCCGCAAAAGACAGGGTGTCGGGAGCAATATCCGGTTTGCTAATTTTAGTTTCAACATATTTAATTATAACCACTATTAACCCCCAACTTAAAGCATTCTCCACAACGCCATTACCGGCCGCAGAAGTAACGGCTCCGGCAGTAAAACAAATTCCGGGCGTTTATTTATATAACAACGCCGGATGCTCCGGTGCAGAAGCCCAGCTTTATACATCAAGCGCTAAAGATTTGGGGCCATCATTGAGAAAAAAAGTAAATTCTGCAAAAAACGTACCAGACATAGATAACGACACTTATTATGTATCAATTTTATATGAGACAATAAATTTTCAAGGAAAATGCCAGTACATCAACCCAAGCGGCTGTCAACCAAGCCCAATTGGGGCTTCGTCCGCATCTGTTTATCAATACAATTTTGACCCTTCCGGCGACGGGGTATATTTTTACCATAAATCTTTTTTTAACGATTGCGGAGGATATTTTTATGTCCCAAGCTCTCAAATCAATGGCCTCTATATAAAAAAATTAGATGATTTAACTTTTACAATGGGGGGTAATTGCGACGCATCCTCTCCCGCAAAAAATAATTGTGGCGTGCCCGAAGAAGAACAGAGTTGCGTAAAATATGATAAAGACGGAAAATGCGCCAGTGACGGCAGAAGGTGCCCGACCCTTAGCGGTGAAAATATTTCATCTATAAAAATAGGCAAAGATTATCTTGTTTTACTCAGTTATGCCGGTCCTGGGGAAACGTGTAAGAGTGTTATGAACGATTCGTGCCAAGAATTTCCTACGCCAGACGACATAAATAAAACCGGACCCCTGCAAATAAAGTGGGATGAAATAAGAAACCACGGCGGAGTAGTCCCAAATTGTGTGACCATTGTCCCGATAATCTAAATAAAAAAACCGCCCATAAAAATAGGCGGTTTTTTTATTTAGAGAATTATTTCTGTTTCTAACTGGGCTTTATTATAATATGCCTGTCGGGACCTTCGCCCTGGCTTTCTGTGGAAACATCTGTCCTCCCGGCTAATTCTGCATGTATAATCCTTCTTTCATAAGACGACATCGGCGGAAGCTCTTTTCCCTTTTTAGATAGGGCCACCTGATTAGCCATTTCTACAGCTGTATTTTTTAAATATTCTGTTTTTTGTTTTTTATAATCGTTGATGTCTAAATTTAGATAAAAAACCCCTTGTAATCTTCTGCTTAAAATGGCTCGTAAAAGTCGCTGGATTTCAAAAAGCGTCTGCCCTTGCTGGCCAATTAAAATTTGAGGTTCATCCATCCTTATATTTAAATTAATAACCTCTATGTTCTCCTCGACTACATCCTGCCCGTCTCGGGCCTCTTTTTTTACGGACGACAAATCGGCGTCTATATTATAAACCGTTATTGTCATCTTCTCAAAAAATTCCTCTACCGCCCTTTTAATATTGTTTATGTCTTTTTGTTCTAACATATTTTATGTTTTTACGGGGCGCCCCTCAACCCCTCCTACTTTTTTTCCCCTGAAAATTAAATACTGCTGAATTATAGAAAATAATCCGCTCGTTGTCCAATATAACCCCAAAGCAGACGGCAGGCCTATAAGTATTATCACTGTAAATACCGGCATAAAATATGTCATTTGTTTTTGCATTATTTGAGACATATCCGCTCCCTTGCCTTGTCCACCTGCGCTTGGAACATTTTTAGGAAGCAGCATTTTTGTTTGGAAATACTGCACCGCGCCGGCAAAAATAGCCAATATTAAATTGGGCTTAGATAAATCAATTATATATAAAAACCAAGGATTTATATTCCCGGGATTTGAAATAAAACTATATAAAACAGAGAGCTCTTTTGGGTTTAATCCGCTCCAAAATACCCTGTAAAGCGCTATTAATATAGGTATTTGTATAAGACTTAAAAGCAGGCCCGAAAAAGGATTTATTTTTTCTTTTTTATATAGGGCCAAGGTTTCCTTTGCCTGTTTTTCTTTATCGTCTTTATATTTATTCTGTATTTCCTTCATCAGTGGCTGAAGCTTCTGAAGATTTCTTTGGGAATTTACAGCTTTTACTGAAAGCGGGTAAAGTATAAATCTGATAATTATAGTCAAAAGTATTATGGCTATGCCAAAATCATGCCCCGGCACATAATTATACAGCAGCACCAAAGAGTTAAAGAGAGGTTGGTACAGTATAATATAAAAAAAATTTACTACAAATTCAAACATTTTTTCTTTTTGTTTAATTGAAGAGCCCCGCCCCGACCAAGGCGTCTTTTACGGCGCCCGTTATCGCTGAAAAGTCCTTCTCTTTTATACCAGGTAAAGCGATTAAAACTAAGTCTGTCCCCGGTTTTATGTTTTTTCCTTTAGCCATAAACGCCTCTGCCAACCTCCTTCTGATTTTATTTCTTATTGTCGCTTTTTTTGATATTTTTAAGCTGACAATAAACCCAAACCTGTTCAATCCTAGGGTATTTTTTGCCACTTTTAGAATGAAAATATCGTTTTTAAAACTTTTTGACTTCTTAAAGATTGCCTCAAAGTCTTTTTTCTTTTTTATTCTATTAATTGAGGGTAGCATCAGTTTTTATATGGCTATTCTTTTTCTTCCCTTTCTCCTCCTTTTCTGCAACACCTGCCTGCCGGTTTTTGTTTTTTTTCTTCTTAAAAAGCCGTGCGTATTGGCTCTTTTCTTCTTTTTTGGTTTATATGTTGAGCTCATTGTATGTATTTTTTAATTAAGTATAATATTAATTAGTATAGTTTAAAAAACCGAAAATTACAAGCTCGACGGGCTACAAATTTACAAATCTTTTACTAATATACAAATACGAAAAGATTAGTATCCGAAGCCGCAAATTAGTAAATTTGTAAATCAGCTTCGGTTCTATTGTGCGTCTTCGTTAAAACGAACCACACAAGTTATCCACAGTTTAATAACACCTCTCTCTATTTTGTTTCTATTTGACAAAGACTCAATAAAAGAGAAAAATGTATTTACTGGAAACAATTTATCAGATTACACAGATAATTTTAACTATTCATCGTTTGGTTGATATAAAAAATAATTTAATCTTCTCTCGCTTATAATTATGGATAATTTAGAGCTTTGGCAGTCAGTTTTAGCACAAATGCAGTTTCATATATCTATGGCTAATTTTGCCACTTGGTTTCAAAACACTGAAATTATATCTAAGGAGAATGAAAAAATAATAATTTCGGTCCCCAACGCCTTTTCTAAAGAGTGGCTGAGCAATAAATATAATAAATTAATTTTAAAAACCCTGCATGATATAGATGACTCCATAAAGGATTTAGATTTTATTATAAAACCTCAATTATCAAAAAATACCCCGGCCAAAGTGGCCTCAAATAGCGAGAAACAAGAAGAAGTGCAATTAAAATTTGAGGAATTTAAAGTAAATAAAGAAACCAACCTTAACCCCCGGTATACATTTAATAATTTTGTTGTCGGATCTTTTAATGAATTAGCCCACGCCGCCGCCCTAGCCGTAGCCGATAATCCGGGGCTCACTTATAACCCGCTATTTATATATGGTGGCACCGGATTAGGCAAAACACACCTAATACAGGCTATCGGGAATAAAATAAACGACGAGGCAAAAAAGAAAAAAGTAAAATATATTTCCTCGGAAAAATTTGTTTCCGGCATTGTCTCTGCCATCAGGACAAACAGTATGGAATCTTTTAAGGCAAGCCTGGCGCCCATAGACGTTTTAATTTTAGACGACATTCAATTTATCGCCGGCAAAAATAAAAGCCAAGAAGAATTTTTCCATGTTTTTAACTCTTTATATGAAAAAAATAAACAAATAATTCTTTCTTCAGACAGGCCACCAAATGCTATAGCAGAGCTGGAGGAAAGATTGAGGTCCAGATTTGAAGGGGGGATGATTGCAGACGTGAGTTTGCCGGACTATGAAACAAGATTGGTTATTCTAAAAACAAAACTTCAAGAAAAGAACACAGACGTTCCCGAAGACATATTAGATTATATCGCCACTAATGTTAAAAAAAATATTCGGGAACTAGAGGGGGCCTTAAATAAAATATTAATTTACAGTAAAATTAACCAGGAGATAAACATAGAAATTGTTAAAAAACTGCTTAAGGGTTTTGTTTTTTCGCCGTTTGACGTGGCAAACTATAAAAAAATAATAGAAACCGTCGCTAAATTTTATAATCTGGAAGAAAAAAGTTTATTTGATCCGACAAGACGAAAGGAGATCGTAAAACCAAGGCAAATCGCGATGTTTTTATTAAGAAGAGAATTAAAATACTCATTTCCAGCCATAGCAAGAAAGTTTGGTGGCAAAGACCACACCACCGCAATTTATGCTTATAAAAAAATCCTGCAAGAGAATGAAGAAAATAATAAATTAACCGAAGAATTAAACCTAATAAAACAGAGAATATATAGTGGATAAATGGTGTTAAAAAATATAATAATTTTTCCGTCGGCAAAACAAACAATTAATTACACTTTTTATTATATTGGGTTGTCCCCAACTTTTTCACAAAAATTTTCCCGAACAAATATTTCTGTTTATACTTATCTTTTTTAAAAAACCATTAAAAATAAAACCACTAATAACAATAATTTTATTTATTTAAATACTTAATTATTAATTGATAAAAATATGAAAGTAGAAATTTTAAAAGAAAACCTAAAAAATGGCCTAAGTATAATTGAAAAAATTATTGGGAAAAACCTATCTTTGCCTATTTTAGACAATGTTTTATTAAACACAGAAGATAGTTTTTTAAGTTTAAGCTCCACAGACTTAGAAACCGCTATAAAATTATGGATATTAACTAAAATTATAAAAGGCGGCAAAGCAGTAGTGCCGGCCAAATTTCTTTCAAGCCTTGTTTCTTTGTTGCCCAACGAAAAAATTATATTAGAAGAAAAAAAACAAGGGCTATATATTGAGTGTAAAAATTTTAAAAACCAAGTTCAGGGGTTCAACCCGGAGGAATTTCCCCTAATTCCCGAGTTTAAAAATATAGAGTATTTAGAGGTTGATAATGGGGCTTTTTATCAAGGGTTGTCCCAAATAGTGGATGTTGCTTCTCCTTCGCAATCAAGGCCAGAAATTTCGGGAATTTATTTTATTTTTTCAAAAAACCTAATAAAAATGGTTGCTACGGACAGTTTTAGGTTGGCTGAAAAAAACATTACTTTAGAAAACAACCCAAATAAAGCCCCAGCAAAAGACATTTCTTTTATTTTACCGCAAAAACCCGCCAGAGAGCTAATGAATATTTTAAGCGGGCCCATAGGATACTCCGAGGGAAAACTAAAAATATATTTTTCTCCCAACCAGACAATGTTTGAGCTTCCAATGAGAGAGGCGGCACATCCTCAGATTCAAATTATTTCACGGCTAATAGACGGGGAATATCCAAATTATGAAGAAATTATTCCTAAAAAATTTAAAACACGCGTTATTATTAAGCGGGATGAATTTTTAAACCAAGTTAAAACAGCGTCGCTTTTCTCCGGTAAAATTAATGAAATAAAAATTAAAATAAATCCCCAAGACAAAGAGGTTCAAATATTTGCCCAAGACCCAGATATCGGGGAAAGCCAATCTAATATACCGGCAAAAATAGAGGGGGAGCCGATAGAAGCCTCTTTTAACCATAAATTTTTGATCGATGGACTGGCAAATATCAAAAGTTCAGAAATTATGTTTGATTTAAGTAAAGAAGAGGGGCCTTGTATACTGAGGCCAGTAGGAGATGCAAGTTATATTTATGTGGTGATGCCCATTAAATCCGCATAGCGATAACTATTATGGGCATAAAGTTCCGGTTACAGAGTTATAAAGATCACCCGCCATGCACTCCGTGGCTGATGTTGGAGTTTGACCTGTTTTTTTCAGCCAATTATTTACCCCCGCCTGCCACGAAGAGTATTGAGGGTCTGTTTGGGGATTTTCTGGTTGTGAACCCAAAATATTGTTTTTATTAACATAATATAAAATAGTATGACCGTCGTTTGCCGGTATTTGCCCCAATAAAGCTGGGCTTCTGTTTGTAATCGGATCTGGCGGAGTAAAACTTTCAGCGGGGGTTGAAGAAACTATTTTTTGCATAACCTTATTCCACATAGGAGCTGCAATTCCAACACCCTCATCTTTTGTCGGAGTATTATTGTTGTTGCCCGTCCAGACCCCCACAACAGCAAACGGAGTGTATCCCATAGTCCACCCATCAACAAAGTTTTGTGTGGTTCCTGTTTTTGCCGCGACCTGGTACCCCGGCAAATATAATGGTGAGTGGGACCCAAAGATTGGAGCTCTCGCATTATTGTCAGACAATATATCATTAATTTGTCTTGCAACCTGCTTGTCTAAAACTTTAGTCGGCTGTTCCTGGTTTTGTTCTATAATATTGCCGGCGGAGTCTACTATTTTTAAAATACTTATTGCAGGGACGTAATTGCCATCTGCCGCAAAGACTCCGTAAGCCGAGGCCATTTCAAGCAAATTAACATCCCCTCCGCCTAACACTAAAGACAAGCCGTAATTATTTATATCAGTTAGTGTTGTTAACCCAAGATTTTTTGCCGTTTTTAGAGTTTCTGGTATCCCGGCCAAATAAAGAACTTTTACGGCGGGTATATTTAATGAGCAATCTATGGCTGTGCGTAGGGTAACGGCACCCCTACTACCACCATCATAGTCTTGCGGGTGATAACAGGCTTGGCCGTATATATCTGTGCTCGCGGTCCCACTTGGGTCGCAATTAGGATTAAACTCGGTTTTTACGTCCCACACTATAGTGTTTGGCGTTAGCCCCCTTTCAAGAGCCGTGGCATAAGCAAAAGGCTTAAACGCTGAGCCCGGTTGTCTTTGTCCCATTGTGGCAACGTCGTACTTAGGGTCGAATAAACAGCTTCTGGTTGTTGTTTCGTCGCAACCCGCCGGATAAGGGTCAGCAAAATAATCCTTTGATCCGATCAGGGTTAATATTTGGCCGTTCTTTGGATTTATAACAACCATGGCCGCATTATTGGCGCCCTTACTTAGGTTTGTTTTTTCAGCATCTTTTATTGTTTGCTCCGCATACTGTTGGAGATCCCAATCCAGTGTGGTGTAAACTCGCAACCCTTTTTCTTTTAAATAATCCTCACCATATTTATCGTCTAAATATTTTTTAACATACAAAACAAAATCAGGGGCTTTTATAGAGGTTGTATTTTCGGCAAAGTTTAATTTTTCGTTTTTTGCGTCTTGTAATTGTTGGTCTGTAATATATCCCAGTTTTTGCATCTTCTCTAATATAGTGTTTTTTAAGAGTAAAAGCTCCGCCTTGTTTGGCCCGTAAGGAGAATAGTGACTTGGGGCTGGAAGCAGGGCGGTTAGTGTCGCGGCCTCAGCTATAGAAAGATCTGACGCGGGCTTATTAAAATAAGTTTGACTGGCAGCCTCCGCGCCATACGCATTTTCTCCAAAAGGAACTTCATTTAGATACCAGTCAAAAATTTGGTCCTTAGAATATCTTTCTTCCAACTCTATGCTTAAAACAATTTCTTTAATTTTCCTTGATATGCTTTTTTGGTTTGTGAGATAAACAGCTTTTATTAATTGTTGGGTAATAGTAGACCCACCTTGGCTTCTTGACTGGGAAGTTAAGTCAATCCAGGCGGCTCTTATTATCCCGCCAAAATCTATTCCTCCATGTTGGTAAAACCTGGAGTCTTCCGATGCTAAAACGGCATGTTTTAAATTATCTGAGATTTTATCAAAAGAGACTATTTCCCTTTTTTCTTCTCCATAAATGTCATATAAAAGGACCTTGCCCGTGCTGTCGTAGATTTTCGTCGACTGTATAAAGGGAGTTTCTGTAAACTTCTCAGGACGTGGAAGCCCCCAAGTGTAGTAGACAAACAGCGCCAATAACAGCAAACATCCGCCCAAAAACAAAAATGCCGCATATTTTCCAATAATAATTAAAACCTTTATCCTTTTATCTTTCGCAAACCCACTGATATCTTTTATTTTCATAATTGTATTAAAAAGTCGTTTTTGAAAGCTTAATTTATAGATATTTTTATATTATACTCCTAAAAAACGTTCCGTGAAAGAAAAACGTTCAAACAAGAGCAGTTTACACAAAACATTACCATAAAACAAAAACGCCGTCTATGGGTGGCGTTTTTGTTTTATGGGTGCGCGTATTTTATTCTTCTTCCTCTCCCGGAGTATCATCGTCAACAACCAAATCATCATCGCCACTTTCATCGCTGTCTGTATCTGTTTCTTCGTCTAAATTATCGTCTTCAAGGTCGTCGTCTTCATTAATAAACCTGGTTAAAAATTCCTCTTCCATTTTTTTTGTTTTGCTTTTTTAATAAATCAGTTGTCCTCTGTATTTGTTAAAAAAGCCGATAATTTTAAATACGTTTGTCTCTATTGCCATTCATTATATTTTTTCACAAACTATTGTCAATACCCCGTTCTCCACAACCCTCTTCTCGCAGTTTAATAGCTCTTTAATGCGGCGCAGATTGCTATGCCTAAAGCGTCAAAGGCGTCGTCCTTTTTTCTGTTGTTTTTTGTTAAATCAAAACCCTCTAAATTAACGGTTTTTTTAATCATTTCCTGGACTTGTTTTTTTTCCGCCCTGCCGTATCCTGAAATAGCCATTTTCATCTGTAGGGGCGTAAACTCACAAACCCGCAGTTTTTTCTGCGCGGCGGCCAGCAATATGACTCCTTTTGTCTGGCTTACGGGCATTACGGTTTTAAAATTTTTAAAAAAGAACAGATTTTCAATAGACATTAAGCTCGGCTTGTGTTTTTCTATCACCCCTACAATCTCTTTGTGTATTTTTTTTAATCTTTCGCCCGTTGTCGCGAATTTTTCTGTGATTATACATCCAAAATCAACAACATCAAGTGTGCGGTCTTTATTTTTTTTGATAATAGAATATCCCACTATAACAGAGCCCGGGTCAACCCCGATAATAATCATGAGCGATCAGTTTTTACTGTTTGAGTAAATATCATTTACGGCTTCGTTTTCGTCTAAAGCCTCAAAAAGCCTTTGAGCCTGCTCTTTGTCTTTTTCCGAAAGTTCAATCTCTTCTTTTGGAACCATATCTATAGACGAAGATTCAATTTTTATGTTTTTATTTTCCAGCGCTTTTTTAACTGTTTCCAATTCCTCCGGTTTTGTGTAAATATCAACTGTATTTTCCTGGGAAGAAACGTCTTCTGCTCCCAGCTCAATTGCCAGTAATTCCAATTCCTCTTTTGTTTTGCCGTCGAGCGCGACAGTTAAAACGCCCTTTGCGTCAAACATCCATTTTACGGCGCCTTCTCCCGCTATCTTTCCGCCATTTTGGTTTAAAATAGCTTTTATTTCACCAAACGTTCTGTTTGTGTTATCTGTGATTCCATTAATTATTAAAGCAATCCCTCTGGGCCCGAATCCTTCATAAGAAACAGATTCTATCGCTTCGCCGGCCAATTCACCTGTGCCCCTTTTAATTGCCCTTTCAATATTTTCTTTGGGCGTATTCACATTTTTGGCCTGTTCTATGGCGGTCTTAAGCTTAGCATTTGTCAGCGGGTCTCCGGAGCCTCCTCCCTCTTTCACGGCTATTGTAATCAGTCTGCCGTATTTGGAATATATTTTTCCCTTTTTTGCGTCGTTGGCCATTTTTGTGGCCATAACCGTTTTTGCATGACTATGTCCTGACATGGTTTGAAAATTTTAATTTAATAAATAGAACAATTACTGCTAAAATTATTGTTACAGCTAAAACTGTAAAAAATAAAAACCAAGGATTTGTCAAACCACTATCTTGGTTCGTGGTTACACCATCATTTTTAACAGAATTTGTTGCATTTGACAAGTCCGCCGGAAGCGCTTTCGACGTAGCCGACGCAGGCGCGTTTTTTGGCGCAGGAATAATGTTTTTTGCTCCCGGGGTTAAGGTTGCGCTCCAGGTCCACAACCCAGAGGGTGCCTTATTATAAGATTGGCCCAAAGGAGCTTTTGTATAGTTTATAGAATCAATAATTTTGTTGTCTGGCGTCAGCAGATTTATTCCATCTTC
The DNA here is from genome assembly GCA_964404005.1 of uncultured Candidatus Saccharibacteria bacterium. GTDB lineage: Bacteria > Patescibacteriota > Minisyncoccia > Minisyncoccales > Staskawiczbacteraceae > XYD1-FULL-39-28. The sequence continues at coordinate 3,484 of CAYOIH010000002.1, read as the reverse complement.
ATCGTTGTTTAGCATTATTTTTGTTTCTGGCCTTTTAAAAACCAAAAATCCGCCGGCTAAAATTTTTACCTGCCCCGAGCCCGCCGAAGGGTTAATTGTAAAAATTGAAACCGTTCCGGTTATGTCTTGCAGTTGCCAGCCCGACAAATCAACGTCAGTACTATTAGAATTATACAATTCAATCCATTCGTCATCCGAGTCGGCTCCGGCAGGATTCGGCAAAATCTCATTTATAAAAACACCGCCAGGATAAGTGATAGGTGCTTGGTTTGCCTCGTCATCCGACGGGGTAGCCGGTTGGATAACCGGCTGGGCGGGTTGGGTAATGGGCTGTGCCGTGCCACAATTTACACAGGCCAATCCTTGATCTTTTATTTTCTGTAAAGTTGCAGGGCCAATTCCTTTTACCCTGTCTAAATCGTCCACCGAAGAATATGGCCTGCCATCAATAATTGCTTGGGCATATTTTGGTCCGATGCCGGTTAATTCATCTAATTGAGAGAGCGAGGCCGTGTTTATCTCAATCTTATCCTGAGCCAAGATAAAAACTGGATATAAAAATGAAATGAAAAGTATTAATAAAATTTTTTTCATGTTTTATAATTATACAATAAAAGTGTTTGACAAAATAGTTGTAGAAGGTAAACTAAGCATAAAGGAATAATTTAAAAATATAAAAATATGGGAGAACAATTTAATCAACACCAAGAGGATGAAAGGTTAGATGAAAAATATGCCGAGGTGGCAGCCGAGGCGGAAAGACCCCTTCGTGATGCCGCGAGAGAAGAGGGCGTGACAGCAGAGGAGAAAAACGCAATAGACAGGGCGGCAGGAAAACGCGGGGAAAAAGCGGTGGATGTTTTCAGGGAAAAAGAATTAGAGAAAAAAGAAGAGGGAGTAAATTTCCTTTCCATTCCTGAGTATGTAAAAATCAATGAACCGCCCGTGAGCGAGTTATTGGAGGCTGCACAAGAAGGCGACAAAAACGCGCAATTGTTTTTTGCTCATCTCCAGCTTTTTGAGGTGGCTCGGAAATATCCCGAGTGCGACCCCAGGTTTCTTCTCGGAGCAGCAAAAGAAGTAAGCCGCGGAGTAACGAAATTTTTATATGACAATAAGAAAAAAACGCCGAAACAAGTCGAAGAATCTCTTTGTGAGATGGCAGAGCTTTTTAATAGCCATACTGACAGCCGTTTTTCCGTGCAGGTGCCGCGGATTGGATCGAGCGTTGACCGCAATTATATGGCTCCAGCCAGACAATCAGCCTACGAAGGAGGAGTTAAAAAAATAATTACATGGGCAGTCAGAAATGACAAGGGAATAGCGGAATATAAGGCAGAAGTTGAATAAACCAAAAACCGTCCTTCGATAAACTCAGGGCGGTTTTTGGTTATATTAATTTGTTTTGATTTTTGTTTTTCAATCCGAGGTGCTCATATGCTAAACTTGTGGCGACTCGGCCTTTGGGGGTTCTATCAATAAGTCCGCATTGCATCAAATACGGCTCGTAAATATCCAAAACAGTATCTTCTTCTTCCATTGCAGCAGCTGATAAAGATTGTAATCCGACAGGCCCGCCGTTAAATTTTTCAATTAAGGCTCGCAATATATTTCTATCGCTTGGATCTAATCCCATTAAGTCCACCTCCAAAGAATCCAACGCATGTTCTGTGATGTCTTTTGTAATTATCCTTACATTTTTAACTTGCGCAAAATCTCTTACTCTTTTTAAAAGCCGATTAGCAACTCTTGGAGTAAACCTTGATCGCTTGGCTATGGCCTCCACGGCTTCCGGTTCTATTTGTATTTTTAAAAGTTTGCCAGATCTTTCAATTATTTTTTGTATATCTTCTTTTGTATAAAAATTAAGCTGGAAAGTTGCGCCAAAACGGTTTCGCAACGGAGCCGACAATAATCCGGGTTTTGTTGTAGCCCCAATTAAGGTAAATTTTGGCAGTTTTAATTCCATTGTACGCGCCATCGGGCCCCGCCCCAAAACTAAATTCAGCTTATAATCTTCCATGGCAGGATATAAATACTCTTCGATGGTCTTGTTTATCCTGTGGATCTCGTCTAAAAATAAAACATCTCCTTCTGACAAATTTGTTAAAATTGCAGCCAGGTCTCCGGCTCTTTCTAGCGCCGGGCCAGAAGTGACCCTTATTGTTTTTCCCATTTCGTTTGCCACAAGATATGCTAGGGTTGTTTTTCCTAATCCGGAGTTTCCATAAAACAATAAATGGTCAGGACTCTGGTTTCTCTGCTTGGCGGCTGTTATAATTACCTGTATATTTTCTTTGATTTTGTCTTGCCCAACATAATCTGACCAGGAATTAGGCCTTAAAGTAGAATCTAGGACGTCTTCCTCTTTTTTTGGTTTTTCTGTTATTGTGCTTGACATAAGCTATATAAGGTGATATAATTGAAAATATTGAGAGGTATAACTAAAATATAACATTTTTGTATTAAAAGCATAAACGGCTCTAGGGTTGGAGGTATTTATTTGGATTTATCTCAGCTTCGGATAATCTTGCTCCGGCTCGATTATTCCTCAGATAAATCTTTCTTTATGTCCCAGACATAAAAGTACCTCCAACTCTAGAGCCGTTTTATTTTGTTTATTTTATATCCTTTCTCGCTTCTTCTGCGGATGATTTTTCTTCGTCTTCTTCCGCTACCCTAGCAACTTCGTCAAAAGTTGTTTTTCCCTCTATAATGTCGATCAATCCGGATTGGTACATCGTTACCATCCCTTTTTTTATGGCCAGTTCTCTAATTGAAGAAACCGGGGGATTGGTCAAAATAAATCTTTCCATTTCCGAGTCAACTAAAAACGCTTCAAATAATCCTTGCCTCCCCCTATATCCTGTAAAATTACATATCGGACAACCCCCTTCCTTTGGATTCGCAATAGTTATTTTTTCGAAATCAGGAATTTTTACATTTTTCGGCAAATTTTTAAGGCCCCTTTTTATCTCTAATAATTCTGTGGCAGTCGGTTTTGCAGGGATAGAACATTTTTTACACACTTTTCTCACTAATCGTTGTGCTACCGCCATTTTCAATCCTGATGCGATTGAGGATACCTCCACACCAAGGTCCACAAGCCTTGGGATGGTTCCTGCTGCATCGTTAGTGTGTAATGTAGAAAGCACCAGGTGGCCGGTCAAAGCCGCCTGCAGGGCTATTTTTGCGGTTTCTAAGTCCCTAATTTCACCAACCAAAATAACGTCTGGGTCTTGTCTTACGATTGAGCGGAGCCCGTCTGAAAAATCATATCCTTTTTCCGGAGCAACCTGTGTTTGCGAAACTCCTTTTAGGTGATATTCAATTGGGTCTTCAATTGTGATAATTTTAATTTCAGGATTTTGTATCTTTTTTAAAAAAGCATAAAGAGTGGTTGTTTTTCCAGAGCCCGTGGGGCCGGTAACAATTATCATTCCATTTGGCTTTGTGATTTCTTTTTGAAAAGTTTTATAAAGGT
>CAYOIH010000001.1:0-65834 GCA_964404005.1 uncultured Candidatus Saccharibacteria bacterium | reverse complement strand
GGAAACGGCTTTTATACTGGTCCCTGCTTCCCGTGGCACTTCTTATATTTTTTGCCTGAACCGCAAGGGCACGGGTCATTTCTGCCAACTTCCCGCCCAAATGTTGCATTTGGGCGAGGATCGCCCGCACCTTGGGGCGAAGCGGCTTTTTGCAATCCTGCCTTTAAAATATTGTCTGCGATCTCAGCATCAATTTTTGCAAGTAATTGTCCAAACGCTTTGTGGCCCTCGTTTTTATATTCAACTAAAGGATCCCTTCCAGCGTAAGCGCGTAGCCTCACAGAATCCCTAATGTGATCCATATAAGACAAATGTTCCTGCCAAAGTGTATCTAAAACCTTCAAACATACAAATTTTTCAACCTGATGCATATTGTTTTCCCCAAGCTCTTTTTCTTTTTTATCGTATTCTTCTTTTGCAATTCCTGTCTTTTCAAAAATTGCCAAAACTTTTTCCTTTAAATTAGAACTTTCTAAAAACTCTCTTCTTTTTTTGTAAATAATTTCTCTGTGCTTATTTAAAACATCGTCATACTCAAGCACGTGATGCCTGGCGTCAAAATTAAATCCCTCAATTTTTTCCTGCGCCGACTCAATGGCTCCGGAAATCATTCCTGCCTGTATCGGTTCGTCCTCAGGAATTTTTAAAGCGGTCATTAAATTTTTTATTTTGTCTCCGCCAAAAATCCGCATCAAATCGTCTTCCAAAGAAACAAAAAATTGCGTAGAGCCCGGATCTCCCTGCCTGCCGGATCTTCCTCTCAACTGATTGTCTATTCTTCGTGCGTCGTGCCTTTCTGTTCCCATAACGTGCAATCCCCCAAGCTTTTTCACTTCTTCGGTAAGTCCAGCATCCGGCGGATTCCCTCCCAGAATTATATCAACTCCACGGCCTGCCATGTTTGTGGCAATTGTTACGGCCCCCTTTTTTCCGGCCTGGGCCACAATTTCTCCTTCCCGTTCGTGATTTTTAGCGTTTAAAATATTATGAGGAATACCTTTTATTTCCAATAATTTTCCCAAATATTCATTTCTTTCAACAGACCTTGTGCCGACCAAAATCGGCTGACCGTTTTTGTGAAGCTCTTCAATTTCCTTTATGACCGCGGTAAATTTTCCGGCCTCTGTTTTAAAAACTTTATCGCTAAAATCTTTTCTTGTTAAAGGCCTATGCGGAGGAATTGCAACTACTTCCAATTTATAAACTTTATCAAATTCTTCGGCCGAAGTTATGGCGGTTCCTGTCATGCCGGCCAATTTTTTATACATCCTGAAATAATTCTGAAAAGTTATTGTTGCCATTGTTACAGATTCCGGCCTTACAATAACGCTCTCTTTTGCTTCCACGGCCTGGTGCAAACCTCCCGACCATCTGCGCCCGGGCAATATCCTTCCTGTAAACTCGTCTATAATTAAAATTTCTCCATTTTTTACCGTATAATCCCTGTCTTTTATAAATAATGCTTTAGCTTTTAACGCGGACTCTAGCTGGTGGGTTGTGATAATGTCGTTGTCTAACCACGGGTCAAATCCCAAATTTTTAACAATTTTATTCTGACCCTGGTCTGTGAAGGCGGCTGTTTTCATTTTTTCGTCAAGCTCGTAGTCTTGGCCATTTTCCAACTGGGCTGCAACTTTTGCAAAAGTATAATATTTTTCCGTTGTTTCCTGCACTTCGCCGGAAATTATTAAAGGAACCCGCGCCTCATCAATTAAAATTGAGTCTACTTCATCAACAACAACAAAATTGTGTCCCCGCTGGACTTGCTGGGACAAGTCAAAAACCATATTGTCCCTTAAATAATCAAAACCGAATTCATTGTTAGTTCCATAAGTAATGTCCGCGGCATACGCCTCTTTTCTTGAAACCGGTTTCAAATAATCCTGGATTACCTTAAAACTGCCCACTGTATCGCGAGCCTTATCCTCCTCAGTATTTTTATATTCCCTGTCGTAAACGTAGCCGGATTCGTTTACAATGCAACCCGTAGATAATCCTAAAGCATCGTAAATCTGCCCCATCCAAACCATATCCCTTTTTGCCAGATAATCGTTCACTGTAACAATGTGCACTCCTTTTCCTTCCAACGCGTTCAGGTAGGCAGGAAGCGTAGCCGCCAAAGTTTTTCCTTCTCCTGTTTTCATTTCAGCAATTTTGCCCTGGTGTAAAACAATTCCGCCGATCAACTGCACATCAAAATGGCGTTGATTCAAAGTTCTTTTTGACACTTCGCGCACCAACGCAAAAGCCTCAGGCATAATATCGTCAAGCGTTTTACCTTTTGCCAGCCCTGAACGAAGTTGAAGGGTTTTTTCTTTTAACTGCTCCGCAGAAAATTTTTCAAATTCCGACTCAAAAGAATTTATTTTCTCAATAATGGGATGGAGCCCCTTTATAAACTTTTCATTAGGGTCCCCAAAAATCTTAGATAAAATTGACATAATGTTATTCTATTATACTATACGAAAAAACGCATTTATTCAATGCGTTTCAGTTATGCTTAATACTAAAACTATGGCACAAAGATGGCCGCGGCGAGAACTGTTGTCCATAGGCCGTCTTTGTTTCCTTGCGCTGATTGGGTGATATTTGTTGTTGTGACAATTTTTCCGGAAAGCTTGTAAACTTTTTCCCTCTCATCCCATGCGGTATCAGGGTTAAAATCAACGCCCAAAGTTGTTGCCAGCATGGTGGCCGCCAAATCTTCGGCGCAATCTGCTGTTTTTTCATCTGTTTCACCGTAAGGATGATGTTCAGATAAATATCCGTATTGCTGATCGCGGTCAACCGGCACGGCGCAACCTATGGATGCTGCAATTAATCTGTTCGGCTCGTTAGTGTTATTTCTTGCCATAACGCAAAAAACAACTTCGCCGGGTTTAAGCGCCTCCAAACCCTTTTCTTTTGTGACTCTCTGGCATCTGGGTGGCATGATACTAGATACCGTAACTAAGTTAAATTTTTCTATCCCCGCATTTCTTAAAGCCATCTCAAAAGACATTAGTTGTTGTTTTGCAACGCCCACGCCCTTTGTAAAGAACATTTTTGTTGGTGTCATAATAATTTAAAAAATTTTATAAACCTAATTTTGTTTTTCTCTGTTCCCTCCTGCGCTTTTCGGTATTTTTGGCTTTATATTTTTCTACCTCTTTCTTTAATTCTTCCCTAACCTCTACAATTGCCCTCATAGGATCCTCTTCTCTTGATTGAGCTCTTAGGCTTTTCCCCGGCAAATTAACTTGAACCGTTGCTAAAAAAATATTGCCTTTTTTGTGGTGAGTGGTTTCTTTTTCTAATTCAACAAAAACTTCGGCCAATGTCTTTTCGCCGTCGGGAGTATTTTCCTTTAAAATGTCTATAAATTTCTTAAGCGACCCAATTTTTTCTTCAGCGGAAATTTTTAAATCTTTTGTTAATTCCAAATTTTTTGTTTTTATAATTATTCTCATGGTTTGTATATTACACAATTAATATTAAAACACTTGTTTAAAGCCAATCAGTTGCACCTCCGGCTCTAATTCTATGCCGAATTTTTTTTTAACTTCTTTTTTTGCCAGTTTTATTAATTTTACCACGTCGCCCGACTTAGCACCTCCCAAATTAATTATAAAATTAGAATGCCTTTCTGAAATCTGAGCATTACCTATTTTTTTACCGGCCAAACCGGCTCTCGCCACTAAATATCCGGCAGAAATAGTTCCCCTTCTATTATATTCATTTAATTCCGGAAATTTTACCAGTAACTTTTTATCCTTAATTTTCACTTCCGGATTAACAAATGTTGAGCCCGCTGACGGAAAATCAACCGGGTGATTATTTTTTCTGTATTCCAAAAACTCTTTTATTTTTCCTCTTGCCTCCTTTGTTTCCTTTTTTTGAAGCCTTAAGACTACGGAAAAAATAACAAATTTTTTACTTTTTTTGAAAAAACTATTTTTCAATGAAAATTGGCATTGCTTTTTACTGAAGGTCTGCGGCTTTAAGGTTTTTAAATTTATTGCTTCAACACTCTCAACCACATCAGAAATTTTTTCACCAAAGGCCTGAGCGTGGCCATAAATCGCCCCACCAATAGTTGCAGATGGAATTCCAGCCGCCCATTCTAATCCCGAAAGTCCACTGTCGGCAAAAAAATAAGATAATTTTGTTAAATCTGCACCGGCCCCCACAGTGGCTCTTTCGCCATCAAGCACCACATCTGAAATACTAATTTTTATCACCAAACCGTTAAATCCTTTTTTAGACACCAGAAGGTTGCTTCCTCCACCCAAAATAAAAACCGACAACTTTAAATCTTTTGCAACTTTGAGTGCAAGCATTAAATCTTTCTCTGTCTTGGCAACAAAAAAATATTTGGCCGGACCGCCAATTTTATAAGTAGTAAAATTTTTCAGCAATATATTTCCCTGCACCCCTGTTAATTTTTCTAAAATAGTTTCTTTCACGATTTTGTCAATATAAACGTGAAAAATAAGTAAAATTACTACGTTTTCACGATTTTGGCTATATTAAACACCGCTCATTATTTGGTTAATTTTCGCTCTTGTTTGTGCTCCCACATAACCGGTTCCCTGCGAAAGCCCTATAGGTGTTAAAATTTCAGATGCGTATTTCTCCTGAAATTTTATCACGGCAGACTTTGTTAAATTTCCAAAATATCCGGTTACCAAACCCTCGGGATAAATGTTTGTCCCTTGATTTTTCAAAAATTGTTGCAGACACGTCACCTGGCTACTATTAATTAGTCCAAAATAAAGATTAGTTGTTAGTTGCGAACAGCTATTGTTTTGACTTGCCTGCCCTGAGCCTGCCGAAGGGTTTTTGGCGATAAGATCTGCTATTTGCTTTTTTAGAGAGGCTATCTGAGCCAAAAGTTTTTGTATTAATGTGTCGTCTGTTCCCAAATCTTTTTCCGCGACAGAAACCGTAAAACTGTATGGGTAAGTAAGGTCTAAGCCATCAAACTCGGAAAGCTTTGTCTGTAAAGAAGGGATAATAATCAGGGATTTATAATCTGTTCCGAAGTTTTGAACACTGATTTCTCCTTTCTCTTCCTGGTCAAGCGTTAAAAATTTTACCGAATAATTATTGTCTTTGTCGTAAAGTATATACGGTAATTGAAAATCAAGCCCGGTCAAACCGGAAAAATCTAATTTTAAATTTCCGCTTCCCCCAATAATTTTTTGCCAATTACCTGCCCAATTTTTAGTTATGTTTGTTGTAGACAAAGAACTACTGCCCGTTAACGGCATAAAAATAAGCGTTGGGTTTATTCTCAGGTCTTTAAGATTTTGATTAGAGTAGCAATATTTTAAATTTTGAGAACAGTCATTAATTGCCAAAGCTATTGTCCAATTAGTAAAAATTTGTGAAAAATTTTCTTTAGACGCCGGCTTCGCCAGGGTCTGGCTTATACTTTCTATGCCAACTGATTGAGACCTTAAAGAATTAGATAAAATATTCACGCTATACCGATCAACCAAATAGTGCATAAATAGGCTTACGCTGGCGTAATCATATTTTGTACCGGTCCAATCGGTTATGGAGTCGGAAGGATTTTCTGTAAAATCTTTAACCCTCTGTTGCAAATTACTGCCGTTATAAACATCGTCGTATCCTAAAATAGTTGAAGAATAGTCTGCCCTTGCCTCATTTAACCACGTATCTTCTTCTGCTCCATAAATTTTATTTTTTTGGTTAAAAGTTATTAAATGGGTGAACTCGTGGCCTAAAACTATTTTTGCATTTGGGTCATTAATGCTCGAAACAGACAAATAAAGCATTTCCCTTTCATTGGAGGTTGGCACTTGGAGTTTTTCATATTCGTCTGCCTCTCTAAAATATCCTCCCTCTGAGCTGTTTATTGGTTCAAATAAAACTGTAATTCTGGGGTCGTTGTCTATGCCCGGTTTCCACTCCGAGCCAAAAACAGAGGTCATGGTCGGATAAATATTATTATTAAACTCATTAGATAAATTATCTAAGCCGGTTAAAGCTTCTGTTTGTTTTGCCTGCGTCTGCTGTTCCCACCACGATTTATCTACATAAAAATACAGTTTATCGCTTGTTTTTATCAAAGTGGCCGACAGTTTTGTTCTGCTGTTAATATCAAAACTTTTATCTACATTAAAATTAACGACCTCTCCTACATTAGCGGCTCTAGCATTGCCAACAGCCAAAAACAATAAAACCCCGGCCAAAAAAATTATTTTTTTGTAGCTGAAAAATTCCATAATTGTTTTTTTATTCTATCATAAAATCATAAACTGCCCAAAAATTAAATTCTAGCTTCTTTTGCTCTGCTCTTATTTTTGTTCCACCATTCTTTTATAAAAATAACCACAAATCCTATAAAAATCCCCAAGACTGCTCCTATGACTAGCATAGATATAATATTCTGTTTATTATGTGAGACATTAGGACCGTCCACTAAACTAGAAAGAACTATACTATCTAATTGATTATGCAAATCAAAATCCCTTAATTGGATACCCGACACTTGCTGCCCCATCGCTGTGAATTTTACCATGGTTTGTTCTGCTCTTGCTATCTTTTGATTAATTTGGTTTTTATAAGATTCCAATAAATCATCCTGTTCTAACAAAACGGCTGAAACGAGATCTGACGAATAACCCTTGGCCCTCTCTTGACTTTTAGAGCTAACTTTTATTTCTATCATTCTTGTATCGAGTACGATGCTGGCAGACACGATATCACCGGGATTTAAATTTGTGCCCTTATTAAATACTCCATAGTTTATCTTTCCAACTAATTCATCGGGCGCCTCTATTGCCGCCCGATTAACGGTTCCATCTACGCCCCCCCAGTCAACATAGCCAACTTCGATTACTGAGACCGCCTCGTATGTACTCGGGATTATGCCAATGTTTTTAAGAACGAGCATACCAGCGATAACCAATAATCCTATTACAAAACAAACTAGTATTATTTTTTTACCCCTCGCTGTAATTTTTACAAGATTCATCAAATCAACCTCTTCGTAACCATTATAATTTTCCATTTTAAATTTATTTAATTATATTTCGTAAAAAGGAACTAAACTTTTTAGAAAATCCACCACACTATCTTTATCATCTTTGGCAATGATAGATTCTAAAATTTTCAAATCCTCTTCAAACTTTTCTAAATTAACAGAGAAAAGTTTAGCCGTAAATATTTTTTGGTTTTTAGTAGCAAGTATCCCCTCTTCTGCTGTCAAAATTTCCTCAAATAATTTTTCTCCCGGCCTTTTTCCTATAAAAACAATCGTGATATCCTTATCGAGCTGAAGCCCGGATAGCTTTATCATCTCCTTTGCCAAATCAACTATCTTTATTGGTTTTCCCATGTCCAAAACAAAAACTTCTCCCCCTTGCCCCATGGCTCCAGCTTGCATAACTAAAAGGCAAGCTTCCGAAGTCAGCATAAAATATCTTTTCATTTCGGGGTGCGTAACTTCAACGGGTCCGCCCTTTTTTATTTGCTCTCTGAAAATTGGAATAACGCTTCCTCTGCTGTTTAACACATTCCCGAATCTTACGGAAACAAACTTGGTTTTACCTTTCTCATTCAACAACTGGCAAAGCATTTCGCCGGCTCTTTTTGTGGCCCCCATTACAGAGGTGGGATTAACCGCCTTATCGGTTGAAATAAAAATAAACTTTTCAGCGCCAAAAACCAATCCCGCTTCAGCCACTACTTTTGTTCCAAAAATATTATTTTTTATCGCTTCGTCGCAGTTTTCCTCCATTAAAGGAACGTGTTTGTAGGCAGCTGCGTGGAAAACGATTTCCGGCTCAAACTTCTCAAAAACTTTACTTATTTTATTTTTATCTGCGATGTCACACACCAATGGCTCAATTTTCAATTGTGAAAAAATGCTTTTCAATTCTCTGGAAATATGAAAAATTCCCGTTTCATCCTGATCAAGCAATATTAAGAGCTCAGGATTAAATTTTGCAATCTGCCTGCACAATTCCGACCCTATTGATCCTGCCGCTCCCGTTACAAGAACCTTTTTATTTTTTATAAATTCATCTATCTGTTTTTTATCTAAAACAACCTCTTCTCGCCCCAACAAATCTTCAACTTCTACGTCTTTAAGATTTTTAAAAGACACTTGCCCCTTAATTATTTCAGACAGGGGCGGAGCAATTTTTATTTTCCATACGCCTGCTTTTTTTCCAAGCTCAACCGCTTCTTTTATTTTTTTCCCGTCTACTGAGGGCAAAGCGATTATCAGCTGTTTTACCTGAAAACTTTTGACAATTCCGGGAATATCGCAAATTTTCCCCAAAACCTTTAAATTATGAATTAGTACCCCTTTTTTTATAGGATTGTCATCCACCAGCCCAATGGGGTGATACGGACTTTTATCTGAAGAAATTATGCTCCTTAAAATCTGCTCGCCCGCATCCCCCGCACCCACAATCAGAGTCCTCTCTTTATCCGATTTCTTACCACGCCCAACAACTATCAGATAGATTTTTTTTGACAAGCGCAAGCCGCCGCAAAATATAAAAATCAGAAAATAACTTATGATAAAGACCGACCTGGGAAATCCCACAAATAAAGGAAATTCTCTTGAAAGAAATATCGTGATTCCCAAAAATAAAAAACCGAGCGTTGTAGCCTTAAAAAGAGATACTAATTCCTGGGTGCTTACGTACGACCAGGAAAAAGAGTATAGCCCGAAGAGATAAAAAATTGGTAAACAAAAAAATAGTGTCCAAATTATGATTTTTTGTATTTCTTGCCCGTCCAAATATTCCGTCGGTATTGTCCCATCAAATCTTAAAAGAAAGGACAAATAAATCGAAGCCGAAATCAACAGTATGTCAAAAAATAAAAAAAACAATAATCTTGTCGTTGTCGTCCTTTTTAAAAAGAATACTCCCATAAATTTCTACTTATAAAAATCTTTAATGCACCCTACGACGTATTTTATTTGTTCATCTATTAATTCCGGATACATCGGCAAAGAAATAACTTCTTTGGAAAGCAGTTCCGTGAAAGGAAGACTGAAATAAGAAAGATTTAAACCTTCCTGCAGGTGATTTGCCACAGGATCTTTTATCAGTGTTTCTACTTCTTTTTCTTTTAAGAAGCCGTACAATTCATCTCTTTTTTCTGCTCTCAAAACATAATTTTGAAAAACATCGTATCTATCCTCCGATTCAAACCCAAAAGGAGTTTTTACTTGTTTTACATCAGCCAACCCGGCATTATAAGTTTTTGCTATATCACGCCTTCTTTCCAGCCACTGCGGTAAATAATTCATTTTTACATTTAAAACAGCTGCTTGCAAATTATCCAATCTTGAATTCCAGCCAAAACAAACCAATTCTGTTTTTGTTTTCTGGCCGTGATCTCTTAATAATTTTATTTTCTCGATTATTTTTTCATCATTTGTAGTCAGTGCTCCGCCATCTCCAAAGCATCCTAATATTTTTGCAGGATAAAAACTAAAACATCCGGTATTGCCTATGGAGCCAGCTTTTTTCCCATTTAAACTTGCCCCCAACCCTTGAGCCGCATCTTCAATAACATAAAGATTATGCTTTTTTGCAATTTCCATTATTCTATCCATATCGGCCATCCTGCCATTATAATGGACTGGAATAATTGCTTTTGTATTTTTGGTTATTGCAGCTTCAATTTTATCTGCGTCCATTTCAAAATCTTCACCAACTTCAATCAGTACTGGCACGGCTCCTGTTTGTACTATAACAGCTATTGAAGCAACAAACGTGTGGGAAACCGTTATTACCTCGTCTCCTTTCCCAATATTCAAGGCAAGCAAAGATAAAAATAAGGCGTCTGTTCCACTATTCAATCCAATAGCATATTTTGTACCAACAAATTCCGCTAGCTTCTTTTCAAACTCATCGTTATCTTTCCGCATAATCAAGTCCCCTCTAGCCAAAACATCCTGCATTGCAAAATCAATTTCTTGCTTTAAATTTTGATATTGGGTTCTATATCCAACAAATGGAACTTTACTCATAATATTTTTTAAATTATTCTTTTCTTATTTTACCATATACCCCATCTTCAAGCTGGCGTATGCCTTTCTGCTCAGCATTTACTCTCTTTTTATATGCGACGGTATTTCTAACCTTATCAAACAGATTTTTATAATGCGGATTATCATAGGCCAAGATATCCTCGGCGGACACGACGATTACGGAAACACCCTTCAGCTTTTCAAAAAATGCTTCGTCATCAAAAGACAAATCAACCCCTCCGTCATCATGGTGCTCAATTTTTGCCCCTATCTTCCTTCGGTATTCCTCGGGCATCCTTGCAAATATATATCTTAGCTTCTGCGCCTTTTCCTTATCCATAAGAAGATCCATTATTTTTTCTGTTCTTGGTAAATGATAATCGTTTGTCACAACAACAAGATGATTTCTCTTTTCATTCACAGCAATCAATAAAAAATTTATCAATCCTTCAAAAGTTGTCGTTGATTCATTTTCTTCTTCTATTCTATCAGAAGGAATGCCTGCTCTCTCTAAATATCTTTTATATATTTGAGAATGAACTTCGGGAAAATCCGGCTGATCGCTTTCGCCAACAGGATATCGGCTATCTGTAATTATACCCACATTGGTAAAAACCTCCGATAAATTCCTTACAGCCAATACCCGCGCCTTACCGCCCCCTGCGCCAACTAAAAAATTTCCTTGATCAGTTTTGCGCAAGTTATATTTTGATTTATCGGCCACGGCTTGCTCTGAAAAATTTCCGGTCTCGTCTTCATATGAAGTGGGAACGTATCGTGATTCGCCAAAAACTTTCCTTTCGGCGATGCCAGCATCCAATACAAGAATTAAATCGGGGTCCTCACCCTCGGGTAACCCAATAATTTCTCTATAAGCTACTTTTTCCTTCTCTATTGCTTCATCAGCTTCCCCAAATTCCGGGCTATTTAATTGTTCAAAATTTTTTTTCATCTAATGTTTTAAATTCTTATATAGCAAGGCGAATTATTTTGATATGTTTCTAAAATGATTTTTCTGACTTCTTTCGGGTCTGTAATAATAAAAGATTTAAAATTTGGAAGGTTTTCTACAGCCCTAATATCTTCGTCTTCAGAAATCAGATTGTGACTAAAACCCAAAAATTTATATTTTTCGCTTCCTTTTACTCCAATAATTTTTACGTTGGCGTTGTGCATGCAAACAGCATTTCTGACCATTTCATATGGCCTGAAGACAACAAAATTAATCATACTATATATATACGGCTTAAATCCTGACAGCGCCAAACCCGCGGCAATTATCATGGCAGATTGCTCTGTTACGCCAAAATTAAAAAATCTGTCAGGAAAACTTTTCTGGAATTCCTCGAGATAGTTAAAACCAACGTCCGGAATAATTAAAACAATCTTATTGTCCTTTCGGGCTAATTCCATAAGAGTGCTTGCAAACTCGCGCCTTGTATCTTGTTTTTTTATTATTTCAGCCATTTTTTATTTTGATAATTCTTTTAGCGCCGCCTGATATTCTTTGTCAGATGGGGCTTTGTAATGATAAATATTATTTCCCTCCATGAAACTCACTCCTTTGCCTTTTGTTGTTCTGGCAATTATAACACTGGGCTTTCCTTTTATTTTATCTGCACCCAAAATTGTCTCCTCTATTTGTCCAAAATCATGACCGTCTATTTCATAAACATCCCAACCGAACGCTAGCCATTTATCTTTTAGCGGTTCAATATTTAAAATATCTTTTACCTTTCCCATTGCCTGCAATCCATTTGCATCAATAATCACAGTTAAATTATCAAGCTTATGTTGAACGGCAATTAGGGCCGACTCCCATGTGGTTCCTACTCCTATCTCTCCGTCAGACATTAAAACAAAAACTTTACCTTTCTCTTTTTTTATTTTTTTTGCTAAAGCAAACCCGACTCCAAAGGGCAGGCCAAAACCCATCGATCCGCCGGCCGCTTCTATCCCCCTTATATTGGGCTCTGCTAGGCCGATATATTTGCTGTCTTTTTGACAATAAGTTTCTAAATCCTTTTGAGGGATTATGCCCTTTTCCGCTAAAAAATAATAAACTGAAGCTGCGACCCAGCCCTTGGAAACGACTATTCTGTCCCTGCCCTCCTCCATATTTTTATCTATATTGGCAATGTTATATAAAACGGTCAGTATATCTATTGCCGAAAAATTAGAGCCGATGTGGCCGGATTGAGCTTTCCAAATCATTTCCAAAACTTTTTTGCGAGCATTATTAGCTAATTGTTTGTAGCCTTTTTCCATTATTTAAATACCTTTAAAACCGTCTGCCAAATTATTTTAATGTCCAGCCAAATAGAAGATTTTTTTACATATTCTTGCTGGAGTCTTAACTTTTCGGGTCTTATTTCCTCCATATATGTTTTCTCCGGGTCTGTGCTTCCTTTTAATATTTCTGCCTCGTGAAAGTTCCATAATGATGCCAAGTCTGTAATACCGGGACGTACCGATAAGATAACATTTTTTTCCTCTTCTGTCATCATATCAACGTATATCTTCACTTCTGGCCTTGGTCCCACAAAACTCATATCGCCTTTAAAAACGTTTATAAGTTGGGGCAATTCATCAAGTTGGTACTTCTTTAGAAATAAGCCGATTTTTGTAAGCCTGGGGTCGTCGGCGGCGGTTGATGGTCCCCCAATTTTATCGGCGCCAACAACCATTGTCCTAAATTTATACATTACAAAAGCTTTTCTATTTTTACCAATCCTTTGTGCTCGATAAAAAATCGGCCCGGGCGATTCCCTTTTAATCAAAAAAACCACATATAAAAATATTGGAAAAGTAATTACCAACCCTATCGCAGAAAAAATTATATCAAACAATCTTTTTACCCCGTTAGAAATAGCAGGTTTTTTCATACTAATTATCTTTATTTTATTATCCCCATTTAGTAAAATTTCTAACGGGGTTTATCATAATTGTTTTTTGGGATCAGAAAATATAAACACTACTTTAAAAGAATATTTTTTAAAGAATGAAATTTTTAATAAAATCCTGTCAAAAACCTCCAATATTTTCAAAAGATAAACACCTCCTGTGATTTTTAATAAAGGGAATGCGGCCCAAGAAATAAGGTGAAAATAAAATATTTGCTTCTTTCCGAAAAAAGTATCTGCTTTTTTTATATCATCATTTCTGAATATATGAGACGCTGCCCAGCCGGTTCTTCTGCCTACAATTTTATTAATCTGCCTTTTTAAATTTGTGAACGGATTATGTCCAAAAGTTTCTATACCGATCAAAAACCCTCCCGGCTTTAAAACTCTAGCTAATTCTGGGTATGCCTTATTTAGGTCTAAAGAAGAGAAGGTACCGCCATCAAATATTATATCGAATGAACTATCGGAAAATTCCAATCTTTCACAATCTGCAATTAAAAATTTGGCCTTATCGCTTATCCCCCCTTTTTCTGCTATTTTTTTGGCTACCTCTAAAGATTTTTCAGACAAATCTACGCCCACAACTTCTCCGCCAAATTTTACTAACCAGGGATAATGTACTCCATTGCCACAGCCGTAATCTAATATTTTTTTGCCCTTACATTTATCTCTTAAATATTCTTGCAAAAATTTATAACCGGATAATAAAAAAGGGTTGAATCCCTCAAAATCTCCTCTTTGTTCTTTTTTTAACCATTCCGATGCTTTTCTGTCATAATGATTAATTTCTGTTTTTTTTCTTTCTTCTATCATATTAGCAATTTTATTATACCAAAAACTGAACCAAAACCGTAGGCAAAATGCCGAGTAGCTAATGCGATGGGCAGGGAAAATAGACATGTTGCATCTTTTTCTTTCAAAGAAACTTCAACCGCCGCATATAATATAACCAAAATATAAAACAAAATTTCAGCTAAGAAAATATAATAAAATGGTTTTATAAGCATGCCCAGAAAAAAAGTAATAATTAATCCGGAAACAAAAACTAGCGGTATGTAGTGCCTTAGTTTAAAAAGTCTTTTAGTAAATTTAAAAGGATAAATCGCCCAAATTCCATCTTTAAAGTTATGCACAAAAAAATCTTTCAATTCTGACCTTACATAATAATGACTAACTATGTCTGTAAATAAATAAATTTTTCCTCCGGATTTTTTCAATCTTATATTAAATTCCATATCCTGACTCCTCTTTAAATTTTCGTTGAAAAAACCAATTCTATCAAACACGTCCCTTCTGAAACATCCAAATGGAACCGTATCAACTTCCTCAAATTTTTCAGTACCGGTTTTATATCGGGCTCCCCCGGTTCCTAAAAATGAAGAGGTTGCCCTGGCTATTCCCCTGCCAATCGGAGTATTTGTCCTGGGAATTATAGATATTACTCCCCCAACATTGTCAGCGCCATTCATTTTTAAATAATTCACGCATTTTGAAATATAACATTTATCATATATTGCATGCGCATCCATCCTTATAATAATACCTCCCTTAGATGCCTTAATCCCTATATTTAAAGCCGCCGATGCAATAAATTTTGGATTATCCAGCAATTTTATAAATGGATATTTTTCTATATATTTTTTTACTATTTCCGCGGTCTTGTCCCGGCTCATGCCGTCGACGACAAAAATTTCCATTTTATCTTTTGCCTGTCCGCCGAAATCTTGATGAAGGCGGAGATAATCGTTGTTTAAAATCGAATCCAAGCATTTGGAAATAAATTTTTCCTCATTTCTGCACGGAATAATTATAGATATTGATGATTGATCTGCCATAGAATTAATGGATTAATTGGCTGTTTGTTTTATTTCTGAAGGCATAGATATTAGCGCCATTGTCATTGCAGCAAAAAACCAATAGACTTCATCGGGCTTCACCACCATAAAAACGTCGTTTGGAATAGCCATTATTAGCATGGAAACAGTAGCAACAAATAGCCCGGCGCTTAGACCTTTTTTGAATAAATCATCTTTTTCTTTAAAACTATTATATGAGATTTTCAATATGGACCACATCAGCCAAAAAAATAAAAATAGTCCGATGATGCCTCTTTCTAAAAGCACTCTCATATACTGACTATGGGCTTCGCCTAAAACGCCCGCTCCAAAAACTAAATATGTCGGATGCTCTGCCAGTGTAGTTAAGTTCCTCTCAAAAATTCCTCCCCTGGATACCGGCGAATTTGAATCATATTCAAAAATTATTTTTTTAAACGAAATTATTTTTTGTGGCACGGGCAATACACGTATCGCAGCTATAACAATTCCCAAAATTACCGCTATTAAAATTATTATTTTAATTGTCCCTGCAAAATCCAGCCGATCCTTAAATAATATAAACAAAGAAACAATTATGGAAACAAACAACCCTATGGTAGCCGCCATTGATCCGGACCACATCACGCCTATCGCCGGTAAAATGCAAACAACAAAAAGGAGCATTTTTTTGATTTTAGAAGTATTTAATTTACTGTAATAAAAAATAAAAAGATTTAAAAAGAATATAAAAAGCAACAAAAAAAATCCGCCGCTTGGAAACGGACCGCCTGGTTCAATAAATGCATTCGGACCATATGGCTGTATAGACCACTGGATATTAAAAATAAAAACATAAACCAGCCAAAAAATATTTACCAAAGAAAAAAATATCCAATATTTTATCAGTCGCTTTCCAGGATCAATACTCCTGGCGCAGTAAAAGACGAAGAAATAAACAAGGAAAAATTCTACCTCCTTTAAAAAATAAAAGATTGTTATTTTTAAATTAACATCCCTAAATAATAAATTTACCAACACGCTGAAAAGACCAAATAGAATCCACGCCAAAATAGGCCAAAACAGTGGTGGCCGTTTAAATCTACATCTGCCCGATGCCAAAATATGAAATATCCCCAAGATTAAACTGAAGCAAAGGACCATATCTTCTGCTCTTATGTCAACGCTTCTTCCGGTGTTTGGTATAAGCCCCAAAGAAAGCCTGGGCGACAAAGATATCGCCGCGACAAGCAATACTAAAAATAAATAAACAATCTTTTTGTTCACCATCTGTTTAATAAGATATCAATCTTTCGTTTGATTAGTATTAAAAGCCTCCATGGGTAATAAAGAGCTAATTCGGAAAAAATACGCTGGGGAAATTTTGGCTTTTCTAAGCCATTTTTCGTTAAAATCCAATCTGCTTCTCGCAACGTTAATAAATTCATAAATCCGCCTGCCAACTTTAGATTATAGGCTTTTTCAACTGCAAAAAACGGCTTACCTTTTTGCGGATAATTGTGATTCTGGTGAATGGCGCTAATGGCTTCGGTTGAATTGATAACAGAAATCTTCCTTTTTCTTAATTCATATACCAGCCAGCTATCGGTACCGGGGCGCCCAATAATAAATTTGGGAAATTCCAAAGGCATATTGCGAGGCAAAACCCAATAATCCATTGCAGACGGAGCGTGAAGTCTTCCCTTCTTCTCGGCCAAATTTATTATTTTAATTTGCCAATCCTTTTGGGTAAAGTCAATTTTTTCTTCAAAATTTAAATCCCGCCTTCTCCCCGCCATTAAAAACGGCTTATCGCCCATGGCTTCTACTACCTTTTTTACTGACGGCAAAAAATCATTAGTTAAGATAATATCTGTGCTTATTTGAACTATAATTTCATGTTTGGATTTTTCTTTTGCGATATCGAATAAACTACTCAACAGCGGTGTGCCAAATTTACTAGACTCACGGTTCTTTACACACTCAACCCGTAATTCTTCCGCAATCTTAGAAGTCGTCCCGTCTTCGTCTTCAAACAAAATAATTTGACAGTCGGGGCATACTGCTTTCCAGCTTTCTATAGAATTCCTTTGAATCCTGTTAAAAGAACCCTTGAATGGTCGTGGCGTTGAAAATAAAGTAAGCATATTAAATTAAATTTTCTTCGTGTAATCTTTTTTTTAATCCCTTCTCCAAACTATATTCTGGCTCCCACCCTAAAACTCTTTTTATTTTTGAATAATCTAACTGATATCTCATTAGCTCTCCCGGCCTGTCTGGCAAATATCTGGGATCAGCTTTTTTACTCAAGAGTTCTGCTACTTTATAATAGAGGTCATTTAATGTTGTCTCCACTCCCGTACTAACATTAAAAACTGGATCTTCGAAATCGTCCGGCACCTGAAGGGCCAGAAGATTGGCCCTAACAACGTCATTTATATATACATAATCTCTTGTCTTGCTTCCATCCCCCCATACATCTGCTTGCTCGCCAGAAGATAATTTGCGGATATAATCAGACATCGCTCCTCCCCGCTGACCAGGACCGTAAACTGTCGCATATCTTAAAATTACATAATTTAATCCGTGCAACTTCTTTACGCAATCCTCTACAAGAATTTTTATGACGCCGTAAGGGGCGACTGGCTTCATCGGATCCCCTTCATTAATTGGAAAATTTTCCGGATTACCATAAACTGCGCCCGAAGAAGCTAATATAAATTTTTTAACTCCGTATTTATTACAATTCTCTAACAAATTAGAAATGGCTTTTACACTTTCCCGTCCGATGTCCTCACCTAAAGATTTATGTAATGAAATATCAAAAGCAAAATGATAAACAATTTCCGGGATTTCTCTTTTAAAAACTTTCCCTAGAGATGCGCTTGCTATATCCAAATCATAAAATTTTATTCTGGCATCAATACTTTTTATATCTGCTGACGGTAAATTATCTACTACAACAATACAAGCTCCTCTTTCTAATAAAGCTAAAACTGTGTGGCTTCCGATAAAACCCAACCCGCCGGTTACTAAAATCTTTTTATTTTCTAAATCCATGTTACTTCCCGCTAAAAATGCTTTTGTTTTTAATTCTCCTTATAAACCCGTTAATAACATAATCTCCGTCACCCTGTAAAAAATAGTTTAAAACCCTGTATCCAATAGAATACACTTTTAAAAATGGCTCCGCCCATTTTTTTTTCCCATAGCGGTTATCGATAATTGCCATCTCTTCAAAATACTTTGGAGTGTAAGCAAAGTTTTCGGTTAAAGAGCCCTTATGTCTTCTCATGGCGCTAAAAAAATAAGGAAGATATTTAAATTTGGCTCCCGCAATTCCTAATCGTAAAAAAAAGTCGTAATCTGGCGATAATTTTAAGTTTGCATCATGTGCGCCAATCTTCTTAAATAAGCTTCTTTTCCAGAAAGCACTTTGAGACCCTAGCGAGACTCCTTCATATTGGTAAACTGTCCTCGAGAATTTAGTGTACACGCACTCTCCGACAATTTTGTCATTTTCATCTATATTGAGCATGTTCCCAAAAATAACGTCCGTGTTTTTGTTTTCTCTAAAAAACTTTCCTACGGTCATTAGCGCGCCCGGCAAAAAAATATCGTCGGCGTTCATTTCGTTAACTAATTCTCCGGTCGCTATCGGAAATCCCTTATTTATGGCGTCAGCCTCTCCCCGGTCTTTTTCGCTTTTCCAATAATAAATAAACTTCTCATATTTTTTGATTATTTCAAGCGTGCCGTCGGTGGAGCCGCCATCAATTACAATTAACTCCAGGTTAGGATAATTCTGATTTAGCGCACTGAGAATGGTTTTTTCTAAAAATTGAACCGCATTGAAAGATGGAATGACAACAGAAATTTTTGGAAAATCAGAGTTTTTATTCAGTAAAACTACCTCGTCAAAATTCGGCTTCAATATAAAATCTTTTATTTCTTCTTCTGGAATTTTATTCCTCATAGTTATTTTTCAGCTTCTACATTGAGGCTTATTAAAATACCGCTCTTTTTATCCATATGAGGAATATAGGCCTGGGATAAGTCGTCATAATCTTTATGAATTGTCTCTTCCCAATTATATCTCCTGATTTTTTTAAATCCGGCTTTCTTTAAAAATTCGGACAAATAACTAAAGTCGAAACTCATGCCATGAGTGTTCGCGGGATAATCTTGTCTGCCCATCAGGGGTCCTACAACCAATTTTAAATCTTTATATTTAAGGTAAACTTTGACTATCTGCTCAAAATCAGAGACCGCTAATCTTAATATCCCTCCGGGTTTTAAGACCCGGTGCCATTCTTTTAAAACACCCCCTATCTGGTCCCTCTTAAAATGATCAAGAATATGACAAGCGTAAATCAAATCTACCGAATTATCTTTAAACATCTTTAATTTATCAGCTGAAGTTGCATAATCCACATGGGGTAGTTTTCTAATATCAATATGAATGAATCCGGGGATATATCTTGTCCCACAGCCTAAATGTAACTTTATCTCTTCAGCTTTTTTTTTATTTATTTTATTTTCTGTCATAATTTTTAAAAAATAATTTAATTTTATCACAAACATAACAAATTTCTTTTTCGGTTAAGCCCGTCCCCGAGGGTAAACGTAAAATCCTTTCATATGCAAAAACCGAATTAGGAAAATTCCCTTTAATATTATAACAGGGCTGAAGATGTAGCGGATAGAAACTTCTAGAGGCCTTAATGCCCCCTTTGTCCAAAAAATCCAATAACTCTTGTGGCTTCTCAACTAAAATTGTAATCCTATAAGGAATTTTATCGCCACGAGGGTCAACAAATGGGAACTCAACTCCTTTTACCCCGGCCAAATAATTTTTATAAAGTTTTTCGATCTTTTTTCTTTTTTTAATAATCAACGGTAGTTTCTTTATTTGGGCTACCCCCACAGCTGCCTGAAGGTCGGTAAGGCGAAAATTATAACCCATGTAATCATGAATATACCATCCCCTTCCTGACCTACCTTGGTTTAAAAGAATAACTGCTTTTTTAGCTAATTCATCATCATTAGTTAGAACCATCCCGCCTTCTCCGGTTGTTATAACCTTATCTGCATAAAAAGACATACAACCAACATCACCAAACCCGCCCACCGGCTTTCCTTTAAAATTTACCTTAATTCCCTGAGCAGCATCTTCAATAACAAATAATTTATGTTTTTTCGCAATCTCCATTATTTTTCCCATATCAGCTGACTGCCCATAAATATGAACCGGCATTATTGCTTTTGTTTTTTGAGTAATTGCTTCTTCAATCTTCACGGGGTCAATATTAAAAGTTTTTTTATCAATATCAACAAAAACCGGCGTAGCTCCCGTCCAAAAAACAGAGTTAGCAGAAGCTATAAAGGTAAAATCCGGCACAATCACTTCGTCGCCCGGCCCGATTCCTAAGATTTTCAACCCCACGTAAAGAGCCTGTGTGCCGTTACATACTCCTATAGCATGTTTTACTCCGCATAATTTAGCAATCTTCCCTTGAAAATCTTTCAACTTAAAACCACCGGAAATCCATTTGTTTTTTATGGTTTCGGAAACTTCTTTTAACTCTTCTTTGCCTATGAAGGGTTCTATCTGAGGTATAATTTTTCTTTTCATCTTTAAAAAATTATTTTGTTTATTTAATCTTTTTGCCACCATTTATCTGGGAATTTTTCTTTTAAAATTTTGTCTCCTTCCCCTGGCGGAGTTAAACCAACGGCTCGCATATCTGCATCGACCATAATTTTAACTAAATCCTTAAATTTTATTTTGGGCTCCCAATTTAAAACTTTTTTCGCCTTTGAAGGATTAGAAATCAGAAGATCAACCTCTGTCGGACGCATATATCTTGTATCAATTTCGAGGTGTTTTTTAATGTCTAATCCGGCGTAATTAAAAGCTTCATCAATAAACTCTTTCACCGAATGGGTTTCCCCTGTTCCTATTACAAAGTCTTCCGAATTCTTTTGCTGTAACATCAGCCACATTGCTTCAACATATTCTGGGGCAAAACCCCAATCTCTTTTTGCATCTAAGTTCCCCAAATATATTTTCTCCTCCCTGCCTGCTAAAATATTCGCTATGGCGCGAGTAATTTTTCTGGTGACAAAAGTTTCTCCACGCCTCGGGCTTTCGTGATTAAATAAGATACCATTTACTGCAAACATGTTATAAGCCTCTCTATAATTTATGGTTATCCAGTGTGCATATAACTTAGCTACCCCATACGGGGATCTTGGATAAAAAGGAGTCTTCTCTGTTTGCGGAGTTTCTTGTATTTTGCCGAACATCTCGCTCGAAGACGCTTGATAAAATTTCGTTTTATCGGCTAACCCCAGAAGTCTTATTGCTTCCAACATTCTCAATGTTCCCATAGCATCAGAATTGGCTGTATATTCCGGAGTCTCAAAGGAAACCATTACGTGACTCTGGGCAGCTAAATTATAAATCTCGTCCGGCTGGATTTTTTGTATCAAAGAAATTAAACATGTGCTGTCTGTCATATCCCCGTAGTAAAAGAAAAATTTTGCTCCAGAAGGATTGTGTTCATCAACTATTATGTGGCTTATTCTTGATGTATTAAAAGTACTGGACCTACGAATTATTGCATGAACTTCGTATCCTTTATGGATTAGGAATTCGGCCAGATAAGAACCGTCCTGCCCCGTAACCCCCGTGATTAAAGCTTTTTTCATATTATTTTTCCGGAGAAATAAATTTTATTTTTTTATTTATTTTACCTAAATTATCTTTAAGCTGGTCTGCAATATTCCAGGAAAGAATCAAAGCATAAACGTCTTTGTATTGAGAAAAAATATCATCATTTTTAATTGGAATTCTTGATAAAGGAGTGTGCTTCCCGCATTTATAAGGAGACGAATCTGTCACATAATCAATTACAGTATGATTTAAATTATAAAAATTAAGAAAGGTGTTCCCTTTAGCCGCAGCTCCAACTGCAATAATTGGTTCACCGTTGGATTTTATTTCATAAACTTTTTTAAGAAATACATTGCGCTGGTCTAAGATATTTTGCATAAACTTTACATAACTTTCCTGATTAAAAAGTTCTAACGCTTCTTCTTTTTCAATTAATTCTTTTACTATTGAGGCTTCATTTTTAGCATCATTTTTTCTTTTTGAAAATACGCGGAGAGATCCACCGTGATAATTTACCATTTGTACGTCTGTGATCACTAAATCCGCCGCTTCCAAAACTTTTCTAGCGGACTTAACCGTAAAATAACTTACATGCTCGTGATAAATTTGATCAAATTTTTTTGTTTTGAAGGTGGACATCCAATAAGGCGATTCAAAAACAAACACACCATCTTTAGCCAAAATCAACTCAACTGCTTTTACAAAATCTTGTGGCGCGTCTGAATGGTTAAAAACGTTATTTGCAGTGATTAGATTTACCTTTCCAAAATCTTCTAAAATTTTTGCTGCGGTTTCTAAATTAAAAAGTCCAATGAAGGTTTCTACATTGTTTTTTTTTGCCAGATCTACCATAAACTGAGATGGGTCCACCCCTAAAACCCTATATCCGTTCTTCTGAAAATGTTCCGGCAAAAAGCCGTCGTTTGAACCAACATCAATAATACTGGCTCCTTTTTCTAAATTTATTCTTGTAGGAACTTCCACTGCATAATTCTGCCAGTGGTTTTTTGAAAATGTGGAATTTGCCGAAGTATACGAATAATCATAGGAAGCATAGCGGTCCATCGGATTAGTTATACATGAAGTCTGGATGTGACCACAGTCTTTGCACAAATCACACGACAACGGATAAACCGGCTCAGATTCACTGAGTCGCGATTCAGGAATAAAGGTGTCAGCAAATGGATGCATTCCCAAATCAATAATTTTTGTAAGATTCTGTGAGCTACATGCTAAGCATAGTTTTCTGAACATAATATGCGGTTTTAAAAATTATTTTTATAATATTCTACTGTTTTTCTAATTCCATCTTCAAGCTGGATTTTGGGTTCCCAGTCAAATATTTTTCTCATTTTGCTTACTTCCATTGTTTTTGTCGGGGCTCCATCGGGCTTAGATGGATCAAAAACTATTTTGCCATTATACCCAACTGCCCCCCTTATTAAGATTGCCAATTCTGCAATTGAAATCCCTTTGCCAATTCCTATATTTACGGGTTCGTTATATGAATCAATAAACAAAGCTCTCACCAAAGCTTCTGCTCCGTCCTCGACATAAAGCCACTCTCTAATTGGTTTTCCGCTTCCCCATACGGCAACCTCTGAAATATTTTTCCTCCTAGCTTCCTCAAATTTCATTATCAGGGCCCCCAACGCGTGCGACTTTACTTCTTCAAAATGGTCTCCGGGGCCATACATGTTCGGCAAAATTAAATGAACTGAGTCAAAGCCATATTGTTTATAATAACTCTGTCCTTGGACCAAGCCCGCCTTTTTAGTAAGTCCATAGCTCGCAACAGATTCGTGCATAGGTCCGTCCCATAATTCTTCTTCTTTAAAAAGGGATGCGGACCCAGGGTAAACACAGTTTGAGATTGGATTAATAAATCTTTTGACTCCGGCCAATCTGGCGGTCTCCATAAGGTAGGTAGTCATTAAAATATTGTTGTAAAATAGTTCGGCAGGATGCTCATATCCAAATTGAATTCCTCCAACAAAAGCAGCGCAATGTATTACGGCATCAAATTTTTCTTCATCAAAAACTTTTTTATTTTTTTCGAAGTCACGGAAATCGTGGCCGGTTGCTAAATCTAAAGAAACGAAATTGAGATTCCTCTCTTTTAGTTTTTGAATCACGCTCTTTCCCAAAAATCCGCTCCCGCCGGCAACTAATATTTTTTTGTATTCTCTTTTCATGTTATTTTTTTATAAAAATCGCATCGTAATAAGTAATATGCCCATCTCTATGGTCTATAACTTGTTCTAAGTTTCCATAATACTTAAATCCAAAATTGTCCATCAAAAAAAATATTTTCTTGAAATCCGGCTGGCCTTTGTAAAATTCATCGTTAACGATTTCAATAATACAGGCTTTAGATTTTAGCAATATTTTTTTTGCGCCACTAATAACCAAACCTTCATATCCCTGAACATCCATTTTTACCAATACTTCTTTTTCTAATTCTTTCTTTACCAATTTTTCCAAGGCCGTATCCAAAGTATATTGATTCACTTTTATTTTTTTCTGATTCTGGGCTAAATGAAAATCATTTTCGAAGCTTTTGGTTGTTTGGAGCATTGAGGATGAATCGGTGTGATTTAAATGTAAAAACATTTCTTTTTCTTCCTCCTTATCTCCAAGTGCCACATTAAAAACGAAAACCCTTCCCTGACCTGAAGATTCTGCCCATTTTTTTAAACCGTCAAAGGCTTCTTCGACCGGCTCAAAACAGAAAATTTTTGCTTCTGGAAAGATTAAAAAAACCCTCCTGGCAAACTGTCCACGATTAGCGCCTATGTCTATAATAGTTTTAATGTTTAATTTATCCAAACCAGAAAAATCTGTTTTAGGTATCTTATAAATGTCGTACCCCGACCAATGGATTAAATTAACTACTATATTTTTTATTATTTTCATTTTAAATCTTAATCTGGCTTGCATAAAACATTTATAGTTCCTTCTGCGGGAACAGCACCAATATAACTTATATTATCATTTTTACAAGAAGGGCGGGAATTAACCATAATTTTATTTTCTTTCTATACGTTGCAGTATTCTTGCGGGAATCCCCACAACCGTTATATTCGGCTCAACATCATGTGTAACTACACTACCTGCACCTACGATAGCATTATCTCCCACCGTTATACCTGGCAGTATTATCGCTCCCGAACCAATCCAAACATTTTTGCCGATTTTCACGGGTTTAAAAACTTGCGTCGACCTGTAAGAATCGGCGTTGGCATCATGCGTTTGTGAAGTAATAATTGAGTGCGCGGCGATAACGGTGTCATCGCCAATCTCTATCCCGCCGGCGCCCCACATATGAACAAACTCAGTTATTGATACGTTATTTCCAATTTTTATGTTCTTGGAAAAATGCATTATTACATCGGGATATATTTCTACATTATCCCCTAAACTACCTAATTTTGTTTTCCACTTTGCCATTCTTACACTTTGAATCACAAAAAATACATATCTTTTGAAAGGGCGAATAATTAAGTCAAACAATCCAACAAAAATATAAATTAACAGATTTAAAAAAATTTTAATTTCTTTTTTCATTTTTTGCGCTGATTAAATTATTTATTAATTCGACTATGTTTGAAAATTCTTCTTTTTTTAATCTTTGTTTCTTTTGATATTTTTTATCCCGAATATCTTTCAATATCTCAATAAATCTTTTTTCGTTGTCGATATATTCAATACCCTCGAATTCCTTGTAAAAATCTCCCAAAACCTCCTGATAAAAATCCAGAGAGATTATCGGTTTTTCCGGACACTGCAATGAAGCCGTGAAAATTGTCGTGCTTGTTGACGGTGGCAAACCTATAATAATATCAGCCAATTCAATATATTTGTCCGCTGGCTCTCCGGGGTCGGCGATTTTTATATTTTCCGAAATTGATTCTATCATGTTTTTTATATCATCAAAGTTTTTAGTATTAGTATCGGGATGCGGTTTTATGAATATGTCCCAGCCTGGAAGGATCCTGCTGATTAATCTTATCGTTTCAACCCATTTCTCCTCCCTTCCTTTTTGAGGAATCAAGGAAAAATCTTTTTTAAAAAATCCGATTTCTATTCCCGTAGGAATCATTAATACAACAGTTTTTTTGCCCTTGTTTTTCTTATAATTCTTAAAATATATTTTTTCAAAAAATTCCCTTGTCTTTTTTCTAGCTAAAGGATGTGACAAAATTCTTAATTTTTCAGCTGGCACTCCATCTTTAATAAAAAAATTGTAATCTCTATGAGAAAAAACTATTTGATAGTCCGAATCTCTCATCCCCGAATTGCCTCTTACCAGTATATGGCTTGATTTCCCAAAAAATGGCATCTGGCCCGCTGTTACCGGTAAAATCCAATAATAAAAAAGGTGGCCAGAATATTTTCTGCATTTTACTAAAAAAATCCTCAACCACAAAGGTAAAAATATAGGGAACCTTAAATAAGCGTTAATATGATCAACCCACTTTTCAACGACTTTAATGCCACCTGTATTTGAGGGTTGCAAACACAAATTCAATGAATTATTCTTTTTTGCCAACCTCAACAGATACATCTCAAACAACGAATGCATGTCGCTGGCAGTAACAACTATATCGGGCTTTTCTTCTTCAATAAATTTTTTCGCTAAGCTATAAAGATACTTATTTTGAGCAAATATGTTATTTTTTTCTACCCCGCTGAACTGACGAATCTGTATTATTTTTCCTAATTTGTGGGGAAAATCTTTATTTTTCAAAGCATCCTCTGAATCTTGATCCAATTTCTCAGAAATTAAAACCGTAGGCCAAGCCCGGCATATTTCATACAAATGACCGACCAAGGTTGTCCTAAAAGCCCTTGCGGTAAAGGTATAAAAAAGAACTTTGATGTTTGAATTTTTATTATTCATAATAAATAAACTCTTCTATTAATGTAAATCCATCCTAATCAGAAATTTTTGGATATGCGTTTTGGTTCTATTTTTTTTCATTGCTAAATTAAACCTTAAATTTAAACCCAATATCCTTCCAAAGAGATACTAATAAATATTGTTTTTTGGATAACGACCCAAACTTATAAGCCAGAAGCGCGATTGCAACGAAAATAAAGAGGAGCAGTATACTTGACGATGTTTCCAGGAAGATGTAAATTCCTAGGACGGCCGCGGAAAACACAAATAAAGCCCATTTTATAATGCTTGAGGAAATACCCATATCTTTTTTGAAGGCGAACAAAAAAACGAATACAGACAGGGCGGATGAAATAAAATAGCTTAATGCGGCACCCATCTGACTGAATGATTTTACCATAAAAAATGTTAATGCTATAGACAAAAAATTAAGAGCAATGGATATCATTAAAATCATTCCTGTCTTTTTTTTATAATAAAAAAGAGGATATGCTGATGTGTAAATGCCGGTAAACAAGGGCGCCAACAAAAGGATGTACAGAATATAAATATTTGACAGGTATATGGGTTTTATAAATAATCCTAAAAGTCCGACCTGTTTAAAAATTATAAGCATAATAAAAAATATCGAATAAACAAAGCTGGAAATGAATGCCATGCTTTTTACGTTTTCCAGCGCCCTTTTTTTATTTTCTTTTAGTTGAGAGAATATTTCCGGAGTCCACGCCTTGTTGAAAGTTGACCAAATGGCATTGATCTGCAACATCACTATCAAAAAAAATCCGTAAACTCCCAAAGTTGAAATGCTTGCGTATTTGTCTAGAAAAATTCTTCCGGCATACATCACAATAGTCCCCAATATTGAATATAGCATCATAGGGATGCTATAATGTAGTAGTGATTTTATAATTTTTATGGAAAAAAATCGGAAGGAGAGGGATTTTATTTCCTGAAAAATAAACAACAATGCCGGAATTGAGTAGGAAATAAACAACGCATAAAAAATTCCCAAAATTCCGAGTTTAATATATAAGAACAGTAAAGCAAAAAGAAAAAATAAAATTGTTTGCGATAAACTAACTTTAGCATACAGAAGGGTCCTTTTTAAGGCGGAGTAGTGAGAGAGCGCAAAATTATAAATGGAAGAGGTTAAAATCAGCGAGTTAAATAAAAAAATATTGCCGTTGAGAATACCAGAAATACCTGGGATAAACCAAGAGATAAAACCCGCAGATAGAAACAGCGCGGCTACAGATATAATAATAGAAGCAATAAGAATTATCAGTGAATTGAAAAACACCTCCTGAACCGACTCTTCAGAATAATAAAATCTGGTGATAGCGGAGTTCAACCCAAAAATAGCGAATGCCCCAAAGAAATCAACTATGAAAATAGCCAGAGCGTATACGCCAACCTCCAAAGGAGAAAGCACCCCTGCTATAATGATCCACAAAACAAAAACAGCAAATTGCGAAAGCAAATTAACTATAAAGTAAATTCCGGTATTTTTTATAAGACTTTTTTCCAAGTTAATTATTCACTTTACTTTTTAAAATCCAAAAACTGTTTCTGGATATCTGTATTCCAAAAACCTTTGTCCAAAATAATTTTGTAAAATTTTTCGGCGCTATTGCCACTGCCAAAATTATTAATCGCTTGCAATTTCTTTTTACCCGCCATATCAATTGCCTTAAGTATTTCCTTTTTATCGACGAGGACGTTTATAATGTCTTTGTTCCTCGTCCTGTTTTTTTGTCTTGTCCCGATGTTTATTGAAGGAATGCCATACACCTCGGCCTCCCTGATCCCGCTGCTTGAATTTCCCATTATAAATTCTGCATTTTTCATCAGTGTTAAAAAATATTCGAACCGCAGCGACGGAAAAATTTTAAATTCTTTTTTACCCCGGAATTTTTTGTATTCATTCAAGATAATATCTGCGCCCATATCGTTGTTGGGATATATTACAACGTAATTTTTCTTAGATTCTATAGCCACTTCAACAATTTTTTTTATGTCTTTTTTGAGCGATCTAATTTCTCCTACAACCGGATGATAAATAAAAATTGAATATTTTTTGAAGGGGATATTATATCTTTTCCTGGCTCCTTCAATTTTCGGTAAATTATCCGACTTCATAATATCAATGTCCGGAGAACCTATGGTAAAAATATTGCCGCTTGATTCTCCCATTTGTATCAATCTTGTTTTGGCCTCTTTATTGGCAACAAAATGCAGATGAGAAAGCTTGGAAATTGCGTGGCGTATCAATTCGTCAACAGTGCCAGAAATCTCCCCGCCCTCTACATGGGCAACCAAAATATTATTCAAAGAACCGGTAATCGCCCCAGCCAATGGCTCAACCCTGTCTCCATGTAGCACAATTATGTCCGGTCTTATTTTTTTTACAAAAGAGCTGAATCCTTTTATCGTGTTGGCTAAAATAATATCCATGTTGGTGGCGTCTTTCTGATTTTTATAGGTGAAAATGTTTTTGTAGCCCTGCTTTTCAACTTCTCTAAGAGTTAAGCCGTATTTTGGCAATGTGTGCATGCCCGTCACAAAAACAAAACATTCAAAAAAATCGGATTTTTCAACCATATTTATTAATGGTTTTAACTTCCCAA
Source organism: uncultured Candidatus Saccharibacteria bacterium (assembly GCA_964404005.1). Lineage (GTDB taxonomy): Bacteria > Patescibacteriota > Minisyncoccia > Minisyncoccales > Staskawiczbacteraceae > XYD1-FULL-39-28. The sequence continues at coordinate 36,899 of CAYOIH010000001.1, read as the reverse complement.
AATCGGCCCTTGTCGCAGTTAAAAAAACCATTTTTTTATTTTTTTTGTTCTTTCCCTTCATGTTAAAAAATTTAGCCGACCATGCCCCATTTTAATTGCGAATTTTTTTTAATATCTTTTTTCGATTTTTTTCCCAATATTTCTGAATAATGTTCCGTTTTTATTTCCCCTGTTCCCGGCCTTTTAACCCACAGGTTTTCTTTTGTAAAAATTTCTCCTTTCTTTATATCATTTATTGTGACCACCGAAGCATAAGCAAATTTTATGGTCGGCGCTTCTTCTTTTAATATATTTTTTTTGCCGCCAAGGGCTTGGTGTATGGCTTTAGTCCCCTTGATTAAATCTTCCAATTCTGATGGGATTATCGAAATAGGAACGTCGGGACCCGGCCAAGTTCTGTCAGAAGTAAAATGTTTTTCTATTATACAGGCGCCGAGGGGAATCGACGCAAAAGATGTATAATTGCCGATTGAATGGTCACTTAGACCTATGACTGCATTTTTAAATTCTCTCCTAAGTTCAGCTATGGCATTTAATCTTACTTTATCGTACGGCGTTGGATACATAGAGGTACAATGTAACAAAGCATAATTCACTTTTGCCTTTTCTAAAATATTAACGCTTTTTCTGATACTTTTTATGTCATTCATGCCTGTGCTCAAAATAGTTGGTTTTCCAAATGAAGCGATGTGTTCTATTAAAGGATAATTATTGCACTCTCCTGAGCCTATTTTAAAAGCGACCACTCCCATTTTCTGCAACCTGTCTGCGGCGGCGCGAGAAAATGGCGTGCATAAATAAACCATGCCCGCGTCTTCAACATATTTTTTAAGTTCTTTTTCCTCTTTTTCTGTAAGGGCGCAACGTTTCATTATATCCCAGATTGATTCTTTGGCGTTTCCGGGGATAACATTATTTTCTATCATTTCGTCTTCAATTACGTGCGATTGAAATTTTACGCACTCTGCCCCGCATTTTTGGGCATCATCTACCATTTTCTTCGCTTTTTTTAAACTTCCTTCGTGGTTTATGCCGATTTCAGCTATAATAAAAGGTTCGTATTCTTCACCTATTTTTCTTCCATGGATACTGATGGAATTTTTCTTATTATTTTTATCTGCTGCCATTTTTTATATTCTTCTTAAAATCTCTTTTACTTTTTCTTTTGTAAATACCTCTCTCCAATTTTTTCCGAAAGCGCTCTCCAGCGGTTTTTCATTTTTAAGCGTTGCTTGCGCCATTTCTTCTATCTGCTGCTCTGTGGCGTCTTTTGTAACACCTTTGGGCAAATTCACGTTGAATCTGAAGAAAATATCCCTGAACTCAGGCAAAAAATCTCCATAATATTCTTCCAAAGCATTAAATGCCATGCACACCGATATCCCGTGTCTTAATCCTAAAACAAAACTAAGGCCGTAAGAGGTCGGATGGCATACGTGCCCACCCGAAGCCGTTCCCATTGCGATTCCGCCAAGATAAGAAGAAAGCATCAACTTTTCATAATCAATTTTCTGGGGATTTTTTAGCGCCCCTCGCAATAGATTTAACGAACTAGCGGCAAAAACTTTAGTCAGTTGGCTGTCGTTGCCTTTCAATAATTCAACATCATGAGCGTAACAATCCATTGCGGTATAAATGAATTTCTCTTTCGGCACTGTTTTTAAAAATTCTGGATCTAAAATAATTTGGTCAAACATGGAATATTCGCTATTCATACCCAATTTTACTTTTTTGCTTGTAAACACGCCTGTTCTTGACGTTTCTGCTCCCGTGCCTGAAATTGTCGGTATGCCAATTTTATAAACACCCGGATTTTTAACTAAATTCCAGCCCTGGTAATCTTCTGCTTTGCCTGGATTTGTCAATAAAATAGAAACACATTTTGAAATATCCATTACCGTTCCTCCGCCCATTCCTATTATTGCCGAAGGTAGGCCTTTTTGAAATTTTGATTTTATCCCATCAGTTATTTCATCAATATACTCTGCTTTGGGTTCTTGTTTTGTAGAAACAAAAATCAAAATGTCTGCCGGCTCCAGCGACAGGATATTCTGCACATTTTTATCGGTAAAAAATTCATCAACTAAAAAAACTGTCGGAAGCCCTTGTACTCTTTTTCTCGACAATACATTTTTCAGCTCAGAGACAGATCCTTTACCAAAAAAATAATAAGGAACATTTTTATAGTTTTTAAAACCATTTTCATTTTTTTTCGCCGACCCCGAAAAGCCACTAAAATCAATACTGCCTATATTGTCCGTTATCTGTTTTAACTCCGCCAAATAATTTTCCTTAAAGCCATCGTCTGCATACCAGCCGTCATTCGCCCACACAGTTTTATCATATATTTCAGAAATTTTATTTCTCAGTTTCGTGCCTATTTCATCTCTTTTTTCCGACCTTCTTATGAACGGCTCATATTCTCTGGGTAGCTTTATGTAAAAGACAAAAACATTTCTCATCTCCACTAGCTCATCCTCCGTCAAGTGTTTAAAATGAAGAGCTGGCTTGTCATATAGCCATATCGCCGTATCCTTATTTTTATCGTCAAACAAACCAAGACTAATTGAAATATCCCTAAGTTTTGTTCCTTTAAAAGGATAGAAAAAACCGCACTGCGGGTATTGAGGATTCGCCTTCCTGTTTATTTCGATTGTTTTTTTATAAGCTTCCCTAGATTCAAAAGGCAGCCCGAGCATATTAAAAGAAGATGTTTTTATCCCGGCCTCTCTCAACAAAGTAAAGGCCCTTACAATATCTTCTTCGGAATCTATTCTGCCCAATATTTCTTTTCGGGCCTTAAGGTCGCCTGTTTCAACCCCTAGCGAAGCATTGACGCAATTCATATTTTTTAAAAGTGCTACTCGCTCACGGTCAACAAATTTTGGATTAGTTTCGATTGAAAAAGGGACATTAACCTCTTTTTTATACAACTCACTTAATTCTTTAAGCGAGTCCAATGGTCTTAGCAGAAAATCTTCATCAAAAAATTTAAAAAACTCTATTCCATACTTTTCTTCCAAATATTTCAATTCTTCAACGATTCTTTTGGGCGAATAACGCCTAAGAAAAGCACATTTTTTGCCTGCGTAAAGATTGTGATAAAAATTATTAATGCAATATGTGCAATTATTTACGCATCCCCAGTTAAGCATATGGTCTCCTCCTATATATACTTTTCCGGAAAATGGTTTATAGAAATGCCTTTTATCAAAGATATCCCAATCAAGATAGGGCAAATCGTCTAAGTTCTGTTTTAGCGGCCTTAAGTCGTTTTTTATAATCTCCCCGTTTCTAATACCCCAAATATTTTTAATATTATATAGATCTTTCCCGTCCTTAAATGCGCTCAAAAATTCAGGGAATGCTTCAAGCCCCTCCCCCAAACAAACGAAATCCGCCCCATAATTTTTCAGGACATTCTCCGGGTCCAATGTTGCATGGGCTCCGCCCCAAATAACTACGATATTAGGATTGAGCCTTTTTGCTGTTTCCGAAATTTCCTTTGATATTATAAACTGATCGCTTAAAACAGAAAAAGCTAGAATATCAGGATTATAATCCTTAAATACATTTGTGAACTCTTCCTTTAAATCAACTTTCTTCTTAGCCATGTCGTATTTCGTAAAGTCCACGGGCTTGAATATTTTTGCAGCTTGGAAAAGGGTTTTGCTTTCAGAAAACCCAAAATCAATCCCTGTTGTATCAAACAATTTTGTTTCCCATCCTAGTCTTTTAGAAAGTGCCGACAAAAGGGCTAGTGCAATAGGCTTATAGCCAAAAACATCTTTATTAGGCATTACAAAAAGTACTTTCATATCAGCATTTATTTTTTCTTTTTAATAATATCTGTTCGTTTAACCAAAAATCAAATTCATCATCTATTTCAAAATTCTGATCCTTACTGACGACAACTCTTTCCTGCTTTTTACCCCAGGCGTCCTTCAAATGGCTCGCTTTTTTTATTAAATCAGCCTTTAGGATGTATATATTTCCGTCGTCGTGGAAAAAGTTTTTCAGGTCCTGGCGCCTGCCATCGTAACTGCCCCATTCAAAAAAATTACACATAAATCCTGTTGCCAAGGAATCGGCTCTCTTGTCTTTAAAATTCTTAATACATTTGTCTATCAAGCCGTCATCTCTCACCGAGGAAGTGCATTGCAAAATAACCACAATGTCAGCATCTATCTTCGCGAGAACATGCTTTAAAACAGACAATGTTGTTGCGCTATCTGTCGCAAGATTTTTGGGCCTTATTAAAAAATCTGCGCCGTATTTTTTGGCGACCGCCATTATCTCCCTGTTTTCAGTCGAGACAATATATCTGTCCAAAAGATTTGATTTCTTTGCTGATTCTATTGTCCAAGCAAGAAGTGGCTTGCCCAACATATCTTTTATATTTTTTTTGGGAACGCCTTTGCTTCCCCCTCTTGCTGGAGTCACGCCTAATATCATATTTTTTCTGCTGCCTCTTTTATGGCTTTAATAATATTATTTATTTGTTCGTCATTCATATTAACCATTACAGGAATAGCTATAGCTTTCCTCAAAATTTCTTCTGATTTTGGCCAAATATCAACCCGTGGAAAAATATGGCTCCAGTCTCCGGCAAAATGCCAATTAAGAGCATCCGGTAAATTTTTAGTGCCAAAACCTTTTTCTTTAAATTTTTTAGCGAATTCTGATGCTTTTTCTTTATTCTCGACAAAAAATATAAGCGTGTCCCCGGCATCACCCTCTGAGTCCGGAAGCTGACGAAATTCTATTCCGTTAATATTCTGCAAAGCTTCCTTGATAATTTTTTTATTCTTTTTCTGCGCTTGCAAAATATAATCTATCTTTTTTAACTGAGCCAAACCTACTGCCCCCTGGAGTTCAGTAACTTTGTAATTAAAGCCCCAACTCGAATGAGTATCCTCGCCTCTTGGAACGCCCATCTTGTCCTGATGGCCATGATCTGAATATTCTTTTGCTTGTAAATAAAGGCTGTCGTCGTTTGTGACTAGAACTCCGCCTTCGCCCGTTGTAATTATTTTTCCAATATCCAAGCTATAAACGCCGGCATCTCCAATTGTACCCAGATATTTCCCTTTATATTTTCCACCCAGTGCCTGGCAACTGTCTTCCAAAACATGAATATTTTTTTCTTTCGCAATTTCCAATATTTCGTCCATTTTTGCCGCAACTCCCGACATATGGACCGGGATTATAACTTTTGTTTTGTAAGTAATTTTTTGTTTTAAATCTTGCGGATCCATATTCAAAGATTCGTCAACTTCGGTTATAACAAGTTTTGCCCCCAATTCCAAAACCACTTCGGCTGTTGCGACAAAAGTAAAACTTTGGGTAATTACTTCATCTCCCGCCTTAACCCCCATAGCAACAAGCGCGATTTTTAATGCGGCTGTGCCATTGCAGACAAAAAGACAATGTTTGACGCCTAATTTTTGCGCCAAGGTTTTTTCAAATTCTTTAACTCTGAAAATATTGTTCCTTCGTTGGTCTAAGCCATAACGGCATAAAACGCCGTTGCTTTTATCAAATATTTCATCAACGGCTTCTTTTTCTTCTTTACCTAATAATTCCCATCCTGGCATACTTTTAATTTGTTAATTTAATTAATATTTTTTATTCTCTTGTTGATTCATACCATTGAATAGTTTTTTTATGCCGTCTTCTAATTTTATCTTTGTCTTAAAACCAAACTCTTTTTCTGCTCTTTGGGTGTCTGGACAGCAAAAACTCCAATAAATAAAACCCGTCTTGGCCGCAAATTCCGGTTATTAGCGCTTTTTTCATATTTTTAAAGTTTGTTTTTATACTTCTTCAATAATAATTCGAAAATCGGCGTTTTGTAGTATCGGCTGAGAATTTCAGCGTTTGGGATGATGCAGTGTTTTGGTTTACCATTTTGAGGCGGATATAAAACTGGCCTTACAACATTCTTTTTCCCAAGCTTTGTGTACCCCTCATTATAAGTTTTATTAAAATCTGTCACTGCACTTTCAAAATCAACGCCGAACTTATCGCATATCTCTTTCATTTCGCCGTGCCAGGCGATACAAACACCGTAATAGGTAGTATCTAAAATTTTTCCTAATTCTGTGGTGGTTGTCGGATAAAAAGTTTTTGTTTTTATCCCTAAACTTTTAAAATGTTTTTTTGCCATTTGCCCGGCTTTTTTGTCATCGGCGCCGATATATTTTACAAACGTTTTTATTCCCTCATATAACTTCGGGTGTATGCCCCTTACAGGACTATGGACAACCCCTCGACAAGCTCGGGGCAAGCCATTGATAATCTTCCTTGTGGTTCCGGGGGCCACGGTAGAATGGATGATTGTAAGCCTTGGATTTGTTTCTTTTATCTGTTTTTTTACAATTTCTACAAATTTATCTGACCAGGGGATACAAATATGCAAAATTTCGATACCTTCAAGGCCTTCATCCCTTTTTAAATCTTTAATCTTCGGGTTTTTGTAAAACTTGGCAATTGCCTGGCCGATTTCACCATATCCCAAAATTCCCACTTTTTTATTTGATTGCATATTTTTTAGTTACCATTTTTCAATGGTTTTTTGAGTATTTTCTCTTATTTTTTTATAAACTTTATATACCTTAGATTCCAATTTGGGCGACACAAGAATTAATATCTCGCTTCCCCAAATTCTATACTGGCCACTTACTTTATAAGCCTTGATAATTCCACTTTTTAGCATTCTTTTCATGGTGCTTTCCGAAACCTTCAGAAAGTCCCTGGCCTCTTTCGGGGTATATATTTTACGAGGTTGTATTTCTTCTTCCATTAATGAATAATAAACCCCCATTAACTCGGTGTCAATAGGGGTCAAAAAGTGTCATTTAATAACGCTCACCTCTTGATTGATTTTTCTATAAGCCAAGAAGAGCTTTGAACTTTTCCGCCGCCAACGTCAAAAATAATCTTTGCTCCAAATTTCTCACAAACCTCCATTTCCGGGACATTTTCACTCGTACTGTCTCCGCCCTTGGCAAACAATAATTCTTTTCCTTTATGTTTTTGAAAAACCCTCTCCAAACTTTTAATAACCGTTCTGTCTTCATCTATAGATAAAAATACTTCATCTACATCTTTTACGGCTTTAATTATCTCTACCCGCTCTCCTTCCGGCATAAAAGGAACTGAACCTTTTGCTTCCACCTGCTTATCATTGTTTACTATAACAACTAAAAAATCTCCCAAGTTTTTAGCTTCTCTAATTAAATTTACATGACCAATATGTAAGGGGTTGTAGTATCCGGAGGTTATTACAACTTTTCTGTTGCTTTTTTGCTTCATAATTTGTATTATCAGAGAATAATCTTTATTTTATATTTGTATCACAAACCATGGCTAAAATCAACGAAAAAAGTAACAATTTTTACTGGTTATATATAGCTGGGTTCTTTATAATATTAGCCTTGCCGGCTTTAAATGTTCCGCCATGGTTTACTCCCTCGGCATACACACAGGCCATTGTTTTTAGGTCGCTATTGGCGGTTTTGGGTTTTATTTATTTGGTTAAAGAAAAAACCCTTCGGCACGGCTCAGGGCAGGTAAATTTTAAAGAAGTTTTTAATCCGCACACGAAAACCTTTCTTCCGTTAATTTCGCTTTTGGCATATTTCTTCGCGGTTTTTATTTCAACATTATTTTCCCTGGATGTTTCCCGTAGTTTATGGGGAACCCCAGAAAGAGGCGCCGGATTTATTAATTTTTCGTTTTTTATCCTTTTCTGCATCTTCTGTTTTTCAATTATAAAAAAAGAAGACCCGCCAACGGGCGAGGCAAGCTGGAAAAAACTGCTTGATTTTTCATTGATTATCGGATTTTTGGTAGGGTTAATAGCTGTCCTTCAGCAATTTGGATTTTTTGCATCATTTCTGGCCGTAACAACTTACAGGCCAAGCTCAACATTGGGAAATCCAATAATTCTTGCTCTTTACCTTTTACCGCTTCTTTTTCTTTCTTTATCATTTTTTATATCAGAAGCAAATAAAGTAAAAAAATACTCTTATTTGTTCCTTGTTATTTTTTATTCTTTTGTAATTATTTTTATAACCCAAACAAGAGCTGCTATTTTAGGCATGTTGGTTGGACTTTTTTGTTTTTTAATTTTTTACCCCGCTAGAGATAATGTAATCTCTAACGGGGCGAGTCCTAAAAAATTTAAGTGGTTAAAAATAAGTGCCGTAGTTTTACCAATGGTATTTATTTTTTTTCTTTTCTTTTTAAGTGCCAACCCTCAAATTTATGCAGGGATGCCCAACTTAATAAAAGACACTGTCGGCCGGACAGCATCGCTGACAACAGGCGCTGCAGTTGACCCGTCAAGAATATCTGCCTGGAAAATATCGATATCGGCTTTTTTTGAAAAGCCATATTTTGGATATGGGCCGGAAAACTTTTACGTTGCTTTCAACAAACACTATGACCCCAATTTGCCTGCAATGGAAGACATAAAAGATTTTGACAGGGCGCATAATTATTTAATACAAATTTTGGTTGATTCCGGAATTTTTGCTTTAATTTTTTACCTTGTTTTTTTCCTTTCATTATTATGGGGCCTCCAAAAAATCAAGAAAAAATACCCGGTTGCCCATGGACTACAAGCGGGATTCATAGCTTTTTTTATAGCTGGCTTGGCGTCCATTGACGGCGCTGCTATTATGCTTATTTTTTTCTTTTTATCTGCTTATTCACTGCATTTAATTTCATTGAATAATGCTGATGCTACGCTGATAACGGCGCTGAAAAACGCTGAACCTAAAAACAGTACCTGGTGGAAACCAATAATAATAGTCATTTTATTTTTGATATTAATAATATTCTTATGGCAATATAATCTTATTCCTCTACAAATGAATAAACAAATTGTTATTGCGCGGGCAGAATCATCGAAAAACTGGAAAGATACTATAAAAATTATGGATGAACAGTCCAAAATAAACACCTTTTTCCTCCCCTATGCCAATTCTGTTTATTTAAATTTGCTAATAGACAGGATTATTGCGCATCCCGAAGAAAATAGCTCTGTTTCACAAAAAGTTAAAGAAATTTCCGGAGAGAATACAATATTACAACCATATGACTACAGAAATTGGTTACGCTTGGGAGAATCTCTGGCAACAATCGCAAAAGAAAACAAAGACCCGGAAATTATAAAAAAGTCCGACGAAGCTTTTAAGAGGGCTATGGAACTAAGCCCCAGAGACCCCTCAATTCTTTTTAGTTTTTTTATGGCTGACGTCTCTTTTGGAGATTTAAAGGGAGCAAAGGAAAAATCTGTTTATTGTTTAAAAACATTCCCAAAAATCCGCGATTGCCTATGGATGTCCGGATTAATTAATATTTATTTGGGAGATGTTAAAACGGGAAAAGAATTTGTAGAAAAAGCAAAAGAAGACGGATATTCTGTTGAAAATGAAATTTCTTTAAGGCAACTGGTGGCTGCTTATTTGGAAACCAAAAACTATAAAGAAATGCTTCCCCTGTATCAAAAACTATTTGTAATAAACGGCTCACAAATACAATACAAAACTTCTATAATGCTTATTTACAAAGAATTAGGAAATTATAACATGGCCAGACAAATTGCTTCGGAAGTTATTAAATCAAATCCTGAGCTGGAAGACCAGATAGATAGCTTTCTATCTACACTGATTTATGCCGATTAAACAGATTTATACAGATAATTTATTATATGAAAAAGAATCCTATAAAATCAGAGGGGCTTGTTTTAAAGTTTACAATGCTCTGGGCGGAGGAATTAAAGAAAAAATTATACAGCGAGCGTTATGCAATGAATTAACTTCTTCCGACTTGGCAATAGAAAAAGAAAAAAGAATTGATATCTACTATAATAACGAAAAAATTGGCGTATACATTCCGGATATAATTGTGGAAAACAAAATTATAGTAGAATTAAAATCTAAGTCATTTACAACCAAAGAAGATGAAAAGCAATTCTGGGGGTACTTGAAAGGGTCAAAATACCAATTAGGATTTCTAATAAATTTCAGCCCACAGAAAATAATAATTAAAAGATATATACATACTATTAAGACATTAAATAACGCTGATTAATGCAGATTTCGACTGATTTATGCGGATAGTTTAATTTATCAGTATAAATCAGCTATTATCAGTATAATCCGTGAACCAAAAAGCCACCCGAAGGTGGCTTTTTGGTTATGCTATACACCTTTCACAAGAAGGCATATTAGCAATAATTACTGAGCGTTTGCTGTAGGTGTCTTGAAGGTAGATATTCCCCAATCCTGACTTGCTTCTGTGGATGTAAGTGTACCATCTGAACACTGCCATGAAATGCTGTCTACTCTGAAATCAATAGCACCAGTGCCAGAGAAAGAGTCTACCACGCCGGCTGCCACAGATCCTACTGGCTCTGAAAGATTGATAACTACTACTGCGTCACTGCCATCAGAAATAGTAGACTCTGGTGTTACTGTAATAGACTGTGTGACTGCTGCTCCCATTGAGCTACCGTTTCTGTAGGCATTAACTGTGAAGTGCGCAGAAAGTGGCATTACTGTAGTTCCACCGTCTGAGTGAACCTTCAAGGTAATTGTACCTGTTGTCCAAGACGTTGACGGCACTGTGGAGTTGTATTCATATAAAGATGATGCGCTAACAAGTGTAAATGTTGTTGCTACACCGTCATACAAATACATAGCGTTTCCGGAGACTGCTGCAGATGCTGTAGGATGTGCTGATGTCAAATTCGGTTCGTCGAAAGTAACGTCGTGAGCCGGAATTAATATAGACAAGTTTACACCCAAAGTGCTTTGAGTTACAGCTGCTGAAAAGTCTGCCTTTACAGTAAATGTTTTTGTAGCATCTTTTGCTACAGGGATTGAAAGGTCAGTAAATGTAGCTGTTGCTCCAGATACTGCGCTGCTTAATGCAACCGAACCCAATAATGTTGAACCGTCATACAATTTTACAGCTGACATTGATGCAATTCCTGTGGCATCTCCCTGAGCTGTAAGGACTAAGTCTGTTATTGTAGAAGCTCCTGTTGACGATTTTGCGCTGAAAATAAACATTGGAACATCTGTTCTGCCGCTGGTGTGGTTTACATTAACCGAAGTTGAATCAAGAGTAGAAACGTTAGTGGTAACTGCCAGTGTTGAGGTTCCAACAGTTGCGTATGCTATTACGTAGGTTCTGGCTGTAGCTACGCCACCGGTTGTATATACTCCGGCTCCGTCAACTGCTCTTAATGAAGACGTATCAACCAAGTTAACTGTTAGGGTTCTGCTTGTTTCTAATGATGGATTGAAGTCAGCTGTAACAGTCAATACTTTTGTAGTGTTGACAGGAACCATAAAGTTGAATCCTGACAAGATTAAATAGTAAGTGGTTGTGGTCTTGACAACGGTGCTTGTATTAACCGGGTATGAACCCAATAATGTGCTTCCGTCATAGACATAAAGGTTTTGCACTACGTTGGCTGGATGCTCTCCAGTACTTATTGCTAACTGAACCTTTGCGCTGGTAACTGTCATGTTAGAGCCGATTGCTTTAACATTTAATCCTAACACAGGAACGTTTGATGTTGTTATAACATTTGCGTTATCTGCTGGCGAAGGAGACAATGTACCTGCATCAATAAATCCTGTTGCTCCAGGTGTTGCTACTGTGCATAATGCTCCGGTTACGGAGTTATAAACTGCTCCTGCCGGGCATCCTGCTGTTGGGGTAACTGGTGTTGTCGGTGTTGTACCGATAAGTGTATTTAATGCTGCTCTTGTTAATGGGCCAACCTGATTTGCAGGTGTCCATCCTTTTGCTGCCTGGAATGCTCTAACAGCCGACAAGGTTATTGGACCAAAGTAAGATGTTTCCATCCCAGGTGATCCTGCTCCTGCTGTTGCAAGTGTATAGCCGTTGGTGTTTAAAAGGACCTGTAAGCATTTTACATCTGATCCTGTTGCGCCAACTGTTAAATCTCTTGTGAATGTAACTCCTGAGCAAGCAACTATTCCAGTTGGAACTGGTGTGCTGCTGCCTCCTTGTAGGGCTACCAACTGAGCTTGAAGTGAAGCGATTTGAACTAACAAATCGTCAATTGTTGTAGCTTGAGTTGTTGCAGGAGCAACTGTTGCAACCAAGGCCAATGCCAATATGGTTGTTATAATTGTTCTTTTAATACTCATTTTTGTGTTATTTATTTTTTTTCTTGTTTATTTAAATATAAATATTTAAGTAAATAAGAAATTATTGATTAAGTTTTTTATTTCTCGTCGGTCGACCTTATATCGTTCATGATTTTACGTACTAATCACGAACAAACGACTCGTCAAATATTTAATTTATCTATAGCTCGCGATTTACCCCGTTAGAAATTCGCGGTTTTTACCGCAGATTTCTAACGGGGCGAGCGTACTAATCACGAACAAACGACTCGTCAAATGTTATTTTTTTAATAATCGGCAAAAAAGTACGAGTTTCTTGCCGAGTCAGTTATAATTTTAATTACCTATTGTTAATATTTTTTCGAACGCTTCATAATATTTCCCCTGACTGTATAAATCTTCTGCTTCAGCCAATATATTCTGCTGGTCTTCTGTTAAAGTTGTTTTTTGGTAATCGTTAATCTCGTTTTGGTCTAATGTCTGATAAAGGTCGCTTATGCCAGGCGTAGCGGTTAAGTCAGTTCCCTGTACGTCGGCTAATGTTTTTAAACTAATCGCAATTTCTTTAAGTGTCTGCGGGTCGTTTACAGGATTATCTTTTAAGCTTTTTGCCAACTGTGATGCGTTTGCTGAAACCTCACTTATTGCCGAAGGAATGTTGTCTTTTCTCCCTGCTTTTGCAACTTGGGCCAAATCGTTTATTCTGCTATTTAGCGTTGCGACGTCTTGATTTAATTTGGTTTGTCCTGTCAAAGCTGCCTGCGACTGCTCGGCAATTTTTTTCATCGGGAATAGCATGTCCCCGGGAACTGTATATTCAGCAAACCCAAAAACCCCTACAACAAACAAAAGAATGACTGAAAAAGCATATGCCAATTTTCTGCCTGCCCTGAGCCCGCCGAAGGGGAAGAACACCGAAGAGAAAATATCTAAAATACTGGTTTTTTGAACCAATGCTTTTCTGCCCTCCTGCGCTAAAGCTTCGGCGGGCGAAGCCAAGATTTGCGACTTAAGCAAAACAGCCCATTCTTTCCTGGGTTTTATTTCTTTGAGTTGCGACAACGACTCTATAAGTTTTTTTTGTGTTATTTTTGTCATTGTGTGCTTTATAAGTATGACGCTTGAGATGGCTGTTTTGTTACACCCCGTTAGAAGCCTTGAGCAATTACAGACTCCGGGAATCTGTAGATTATGACTCTTGGATTATATCTTTAAGCTCTTTTAGCCCCCTATGCAGTGCCACCCTCACTGTCCCAGCCGGCTTGCCCAATAGCTCGGCGATATCAGTAATTGGCATATCCTCTAAATAATGCCATATAATTATGTCCTGGTGCTCTTTTTTAAGCTTTTGTATGGCCTTTCTAATATTAGTAATATCAGCGCTTAAAATAGCCTTATCCTGGGCATTTGTCCCCGGGTCAACTATTTCCGGGCCAAGGTCAACCGATACAACCTTTGACCTCCCCTTGTCTCTGTAGTGGTCTACAACCGCGTTTCTGGCTATTTGGTATAGAAAGGCACCCGGATTTTGAATTGGGTGTTGGGTGTTGGGTGTTTGATATTGAGCCTTATAGGCCTCAAAACCCCTTAAAAACACCTTAGACACAATATCCTCGGCCATTTCTTGGGAGCTGACCTTTAAATAAACAAACCTATATATTTTATCAATATATTGGTCGTAAATCTGGCTAAATTGTTCGTTTAGGCTATCTGCCATTTAAGGTTAAATATTAGCACAAATATTATAAAAACACAAGCTTTTTACCCATATTTTAGACCACCGCCTTGACTGGCGAGGCAGGTAGGACATACCTATTTAACTTAATGTCCTATCTATATATATCTTTGTCCCACCTTGTCCTATCACTTAGTCTTGTAAAAAACTTGATTAAACTCCCCCAATCTTACTATTTTACCGGCTTCAAGTAATTCGTCTAAATCCCTTCTTATGGTTCTCTTTGTGACATCCGACAATATCGCCCGTAAATCCATAACCTGCGCTTTTTCATTTTTACCTAAAAATTCAAGAATTTTTTTCTGCCGAGTGCCTAACTGCTCCCCGCCCAAACTCGCCATTGGCGAGATTATGGCGGGCCCGTCAAATTGTCCCGCAACGGCGGGACTTTTGTCGGGTATCGCCGGTTCTATTTCTTTTTCCTGCCCTGAACGAAGCTGAAGGGTTATTTTTTCATATTCATTAGAGATTATAAGGCAGTTAGACGAGTTTAACCAACCCTGCGATTTGCCTATCCAAAGATAGCCCAAAAGCACATCTATATCTTCTGAAATATGAGTTTTAATTACAGAATCATTACTGCCTTTATCAATCAGTGTCAGATACTCCATTATGGATAACACCCGATCTTTTGCCCTGTTTTTTAACGGATCTGATTCCGGAAAAAACTCAAGCACTTTATAAACTGTGTTTGTTAGTTTTACCCCGTTAGAAAGCCTGTTTTTAGAAATTTCTTTTTTAGAAATTTCTAAAAATGATTGTCCATGTTGTATTTCTTTCTCATTATTTCCAAAAACATTATCTTGTCCAGATAACTCGGCCTTTCTAACGGGGTTTAGAAATTTATCTTGCATTCCTAAAATCTAACAAGAAAAAAAATAAAAGTAAACCCCGTTAGAGATTTATTGCCCACAAAAAAATTTAAAAAACGTCTTTACGATCCAAAACTGATTCGCAATATTTAAAAATAACTAAACCCTACCCCTAATGATCTCTAACGGGGTAAAGCGCATTTTTATGCGTTTTGTAATTGTATCATAATCTTAGAAATACTTCACCTGTGGATAACCAAACAAAAAACCGAGCTCGGTGGCTCGGTTTTTTGTTTATTTATTGGTGACAAATTGCCCACAAGCCGCGTTTATGTCATCACCAAACCTGTAACGCTGAACAAAATTAACCTTGTTTTTTTCTAAAATAGATTTAAACTTTTCAACGTTTTTTGTTTTTGAAGGCTTAAATATTTCTGCTTGCCCCGAAGAAGGCGGGGTTGCGTTGTAAAGAATTAAGTTTAAAAAATATAATTTCCTTGCCCTGAGCGAAGTCGAAGGGTTGCGCATTAATTTTGCTAGCTCTTGAGCGTGTTCTTCAGAGTCGTTAACGCCGTCAATTAAAACATACTCAAACATCACTTTTCTTTTAGTTTTCTCAATATATTCATCAACTGCCCTTAAAACATCTTCCAATGAATATTTTTTACTTATTGGCATTAAAGATTTTCTGAGTTCGTTGTTCGACGCATGTAGAGAAATCGCCAGATTTAGCTGTAAACCTTCTTCGCTAAACTTTTTTATACCCTCAATAATCCCAGCTGTTGAAACAGAAATTGACCGGGCCCCGATATTAAAAAAGTCTTTATTATTTAAAATTCTTATAGATTTTAAAACATTTTCATAATTCAAAAACGGCTCTCCCATTCCCATATAAGTGACATTAGTCACACGCATGGATGACCCTTCGACTTCGCTCAGGGTGATATTTTTTAGATACCGACTAAAAAATATCACCTGCTCTAAAATTTCATCAGAAGTTAAATTTCTTTTAAAACCCATTTTTCCTGTGGCACAAAAAAGGCATCCCAAAGGGCATCCAACCTGCGAAGAAACGCAAACGGTATTCCTGCCATCTTTATGACGCATTAAAACAGCTTCAATTTTTAATCCGTCTTTTAGGGTAATCCTAGCTTTTACGCTGTCTTCTTTTTTTGAAATTAAAACATCTGCCTCAATTTTTAGCGGACATTCTTTATTTAACTTATCTCGTAAATCTTTTGTAAAAAAAGTTGCCTCTGACCAATCAGAGATAAAATTTTTATAAACCGCTTCTCTCGCCTGTTTTAAGCGATACTCCGGCTCATTTTCCAAAACTTTTTCTAAATTACCTAAATCCATTTAATTTTCTATTTCATTTACTATTACGGTTCTTATAACTTGTATAGCACTATTCCCTGCCAAATCAACCGTATCGTAAGTTATGTAAAAAGTATTGGACGCAGATGTATCTACAGTATCACCACCGATTATTAAAACATCCGAATTTACGTCTGCAATAGCAGCACCAAGTTCTTGATATGTATCGCTAACGTTAAGATTTATTACGTCATCGCCATTTAAGGTGATAATCGGAGGCGCAGTATCTAAAATTATTTTTGCAGGAATACCAGGACTATTTTCGTTGCCTACGCCATCCGTAAACTTTACTCTGACTGTCTTATCACCGTCGCCGGAAGATGACAACGCCCATTGCTTTGTATCAGCGTATGGCTCAAACTCGCTGTATGCGCCTCCATTACTAAATCGCATTTGCACAACTCCCGAAACGTCACTTGCTGAAAGATTTAGAGTTACGTTTTTATTGTTCACATATAATGCTCCATCATTTATTATTATCGTCCCAGTTGGTGGAGTTATATCTGTTGGCGATGGGGGCGGTGGGACTACTGCAACAACGTGGATAGACCTCGTAACTTCAACAGCATCATTTCCTGCCGCATCAGAAACATTGTAAGTAATTATATAATCTCCTGTCGTATTGGCATCGACTGGGTTGACGGCTATTATATTTGCTGTGACATCCCCGTCTATATCATCTAGGGCCGTTGCTCCCGCATCGTTATAAACATCACCGACATCAATTGTAATTTCAGAGGTGCTATTTAGGGTGATTATTGGCGCGGTTATATCTGGGGGTACAAAAACTGTATTTTGTGTTTTTGAAGTTGGGGTGTCTATTTCAAAATCTTGTTCCGTATTATTGGTCGAATCCCATTTTCTCCCCCAGGACAAACCTGCTGGAATTTGCGACCAGCTAACCTCGTCGGAGATACCATCGTTGGGGTTTCTAAAAATTAACGAGCTGTTATCTGAAAGGGCGGTGCTAACTGAAAGAGGATTTAAATCCGAAAAATAACCTGCCCTGGCAATTAAAAAATACCCGTTGGCAAATATTTTTTGACCCGAAAATAAAGATTTTTTACCAAAATAACTAACATTTCCGCTGCTTGTTTGCTTTTGCAGATACCAATCAGTTAGACTAACGTCTGTGTTATTTGGATTGTATAGTTCTACAAATTCTTGTTTTTCATCGGTTCCGCCAGCTATCTGCACCTCTGAAATTAAAATTTTCGGATAAATAACCGGCGCAGAGCCGCCACCTCCGCCACCCGGGGTACCCCCTGGGCCCGGTGGCACTAAACCCGAATCGATATAAGCGCAACCTTGCTCTATTATTTTTTGCAAAGTTTTTTCTCCTATACCGCTCACTTTTAACAAATCTTCAAACGAATAAAATGGACGGGCTTGTATTATTTTTTGAGCTGTTACCGGGCCCACTCCAGTTATTTTTTCCAAATCTTCGGCCAAAGCGGTATTTATATTTATTTGCCCGGTACAAACAACTGCTTCTTTAATTTTGTCCTCTTCCTGCTTATCTTGGTCTTCTTTGTCTGCGTCTTGGTCGTCCTGCTGGATGTCTTCTTTCATGCCATTTTCCTCGAGCAAAGCATTGACCTGGCTTTGGATTATATCTAATTTTTCCTGAATATCGTCTAATAAATCCTGCCTGCTTCCTTCAATAATGGGTGGATTTTGTATCACTTCTTCTGCGGGCGCTTCATCGACATCATTATAGGAGGCAAGATTGACGTCAGATATTATATCGCCAATTTGAGGCTCTTTTTGCAAAATAGAAGCCGGAAAAAATTCTGCGCTGATTTTGTCTGCGTAGCTTAAAATTTTATTAACAAAATCACCTCCAACGCTCATCACTGCGCTCCAGGCAAAAAATCCCACAAAAACTGTAATAAAAACACTGGCGAAGAAAACAAAAAAATGCTTTCCGGGGAAAAGCTTCATCATAATTGCAATAGTTTTCTTATCTTACAATTTTTTAGAAATTGAAGTCAAACCGCTTATTTTACCCATTTACAGCCAATACTATTTTGCTGGGCATATTTTTCGGCTGCTGTTATTTCTGCTTTGTATTTTACATCCGGTTCATAAAAACGCGCAATCGCCAGGCCTTCTTTTACCAGTTGCACATCAATATTGGTATTATTTATAAATATATACCACAAGCACCTGCCATATTGGTCTAAATCGGTTTTGTCTACTGCTCCACATAAAGTAGTTGGTGTTAAGTCCGACATAACACCAACTTTCTGCGCAGAAATCGCTACTTAGACGATTTTTTAGTGTAACTTTATTTTTTTATTTTTGCCAATCTTGGCGCCGACCTCATTCTGGGCAGTTGCCGCGGCACCTCAAAAACCATCTTGCCGTCTTTCTCGTCGATTAAAATTCGTGAACCCTCTGTAATTTCGTTGGTAACGATTTTTATAGATAATGGATCTAAAATTAAACGCTGAATTACTCTTTTTAGGGGACGCGCACCCAAGTTAGGATCAAAGCCTTCTTTTACCAAAAATTCTTTGGCTTTTTCTGAAATCTCAATTTTAATTTCTTTTGAGGCCAAGCGCTTTTCAACCTTGGATAACTCTAAGTCAACGATCGTTTTTATTTGCGCTTTCTGCAAATAATTGAATATCACAACTTCATCAATTCTGTTCAAAAACTCCGGCCTGAATGCGTCGCGCAGAGAATCAAATATTTTTTCCCGCATTGATTCTCTTTGAACCAATTCTTCTCTGGTGTTAAATCCGATAGACGACATTTTGTTTATGTAATCTGAACCCAAGTTAGAAGTCATTATAATAATTGTATTTTTAAATGACACCACTCTTCCCCTTGAGTCTGTTAATCTTCCGTCTTCAAAAATCTGCAATAAAATGTTAAAAACATCGGGGTGAGCTTTTTCAACTTCGTCCAACAGCAAAACAGAATACGGTCTTCTTCTGACTTTTTCTGTCAGTTGGCCGGCTTCTTCATAACCAACATAACCTGGAGGGGAACCTATAATTTTTGAAACTGTATGGCGTTCCATATATTCTGACATATCCAGCCTTATCATAGCTTTCTCATCATCAAATAAAAACTCCGCCAAGGCTCTAGCTGTTTCCGTTTTTCCAACTCCGGTGGGACCCAAAAACAGGAATGAGCCCAATGGCTTGTCTTCCTCTGATATTCCTGCTCTCGCCCTGCGGATAGCCCTTGAGATTGCTGAAATTGCTTCCTGCTGGCCGATTACCCGCCTGTTTAGGGTGTCTTCCATCGTCTCTAATTTTTTCGCTTCTTCTGTAATCAAACGCATTACCGGAATTCCGGTCCAGCGGGAAACAACCTTGGCAACCTCTTCTTCTGTAACTTCTTCCTTCAAAAATCTATGCTCTTTTTGTATTTTTATCAGTTTTTGCTCTGTCGCGGCCTGTTCTTTCAATAACTCCGGAATCTTCCCGTATTTTATTTCAGCTACTTTTTCCAAATCCGCATCTCTTTGGGCAATTTCCGTCTGGTAGGAAAGATTGTCCAGTTTTTCCCTGATATCTTTTATTTTATTTATCAATTCCTTTTCAGCTCCCCATTTCAATCTCAATGATTTCGTTTTTTCATTTAAATCCGCCAGCTCTCTGGCAATTACTCTTAGCCTTCTTTCAGAGCCTTGCTCGGGGTACCCTCTGGGTCGCAACGCTTGTTTTTCAATTTCAAGCTTCATAATCGCCTCGTCAAATTTTTCCAATTCCTGCGGGTCAGATTCAATTTCCAACCTTAAAGCAGAAGCCGCCTCGTCCATCAAATCAACCGCTTTGTCCGGCAAAAATCTGTCGGCAATGTATCTGCTTGCCAATTCAACAGCGGCCTTAATAGCAGAATCTTTTATTTTCACTCCATGATGGACTTCATATTTTTCTTTAATTCCACGCAAAATCGCGGTGGCATCTTCCACATTAGGTTCTTGAACATAAATCGGCTGAAATCTCCTTTCTAAAGCCGGGTCCTGTTCAATGTATTTTTGATATTCTCTTGTGGTTGTGGCTCCAATTGCTCTTAATTCTCCCCTGGATAATGCGGGCTTTAAAAGATTTGAAGCGTCCATTGCTCCCTCTGCGGCCCCCGCTCCCACTAAAGTATGCAATTCATCAATAAATAAAATATATTTTCCTGCAGCCCGTGACAACTCTTTTAACAACGCTTTAATTCTTGTTTCAAATTCTCCTCGATATTTTGTTCCCGCAATTATAGAACCCAAATCCAAAGAAATTATTTCCTTGTTCTTTAAAAAATCGGGCACATTCCCCCTGGCAATTCTTTGGGCAAACCCCTCAACAATGGCTGTTTTTCCGACTCCGGCTTCTCCAATTAGCACCGGATTATTTTTTGTCCTTCTGGAAATTATTTGCATCAATCTTCTGATTTCATTATCCCTACCGATTATCGGATCAATTTTTCCGGCAGACGCCAAATTGGTTAAGTTTCTGGTATATTTTTCGATTACCTGGTATTTTGATTCCGGCTCCGGGTCTGTAATCCTTTGCCCTCCTCTTATCTGCGACAAAATTTTTATTACAACTTCGTAATCAAGTTTAGAATTCTTCAGGTTGCTTCCTTCCGCTGCTCCGGAAGATCCGGATATAAAGTTAATTTTTTCTAAAATATCTTTAGCTCCTGATTTTGTATCTAAAAGCGCTAAAAATAAATGCTCGACGGAAATAAATTCATCGTTCATTTTTATCGCCTCCTGCCTGGCACGGTCTAAAACTTTTGCCATGTCCTGCGTAAGATAAAACTGCCCGAATGCCTGCGGAGATAAAGTTGTCGGAATTTTTGCAATTTGAGACTCAACTTTTTTATTTAAAGAGTCTCCATCTATACCGAGTTTTTGTAAAATTGTAGTTATAATACTGCCTTCTTGCACAAGCAACACATAAAGCAAATGCAAGGCGTCAATCTGCGACTGCCCTTTTTCCTGAGCCAATTGTTGGGCTTGCATCAGCGCATCTTGAGCCTTGTTTGTAAAATTTGATCCGTTCACGCTTCGACTCCGCCTTCGTCTGACTCAGGCTCCGCTCAGCGCAAGTATTTAATTTGCGGAGTCGAAGCGCCCTGAGCTTGCCGAAGGGTGATTCAATATTATTATTACGTTTTATATTTCTATTTTAGCTCAAACTTTATGATAAATCAATAGCACTCTCAAGTCAAGAGTGATAACTCAATGTCCCCACAAAAATAAAAAACAGACCATCATAACAGCCTGCTTTTTTTAGCTTATAATATAAATTTTACTAACTCCTCTCGCCCAGCACAACGTCTATATTCGTCTCCTCTCCGTCGCGCAAAATTTTTAAGGAAACCGTGTCGCCTGGGTTATAATTTAAAAGCATGTTTGAAAGAGAACTGTCTTTAGTAATCTTTTGCCCGTTTAATTCCAAAATAATGTCGTTTTCTTTTACGCCGGCTTTTTCTGCCGCAGACCCCGAAGTCACAGCCACCTCTCCCTTGCTTCCTTTTAGAACCAAAGCCCCGTAATCTACAGACAAATTATATTTTTGTTTTACTTGGTCATCAACCAGAACATATCTTACTCCTAAAAACGGGTAAACAATTTTGTTTGTTGCCTTAACCTGCTCTATATCTTTTTTTGCCATATTAATCGGTATTGCAAAACCAATATCCTGGGCTCCTTGCGCCATGGCAGTATCAATCCCAATAACCTCACCTTTCAGATTTAATAAGGGCCCTCCGGAATTTCCCGCGTTAATTGCCGCGTCTGTCTGAATAATATTTTCCAATGTTTCAAAAAACGAACCGACTTGGTCGGAAGCGGAAATTGTCCTTTCAAGACCGGAAACCACGCCCACAGAAACTGTGTTGGAAAATTGCCCCAGCGCGTTTCCAATAGCAATTGCCGTTTGGCCTATCTGCACGCCGTCAGAATCTCCCAACGTCACTGCTTGAAACGTTTTTCCTTCTTGCGGTTCTATTTTTATAACAGCCAAATCCTGCACGGGGTCTAACGCCAAAACTTTTGCCGGATATTTTTGTCCGTCATTTGTAAAAACGGTGTAATCTGCTTTACTGTCAGATACAACGTGCTTGTTTGTTAAAACCAAACCGTCTACTGAAACTATAAAACCTGAGCCGGCTCCGACTTCCTGGTATTTCGTTCCGTTTTGCACCTGTTGAGGAATCTGAAAATTAAACTCCGGAAATGTTTCGCCAAACGGATTTACAAATTGTTGCTCATAGACAGGAACATTTTTTGAAATCACAATACTAACAACAGAGGGCGAAACATTTTTTGCCGCGTCAATTACCGCCTGCTCATAAGAAACGCTTGAAACATACTGGTTTGCCGTCGGCTGGCCGGTAGTTTTAGAAATCTGGGTTGCCGGCATTTGAAAATATTGCAAAAACGCGTCTGTTTGAGACGGGAAATAATGAAAAACTGCTATACCTGCCACGCATCCTATTATAACCAAGCCCACTCCCGCCCACAGTTTTCTGTTTTTTATAACTTTTACGATTTTATTTTTAATACCTTTTATGTCTGGCGCTGAAAAATTGTACTGCATAAATAAAAAAATTAATAAAATAAAAATTAACTTTTGGTCTTTTCTTTGTAGTGGCCGAATTTATATCTAAAAATGTCGGATTTCACCGGACCTAAAAATATCATGTGCAATTCGCAAAGAAAAAATTTTATACCGGTTGAAAACCAGCCGTCTGTTTTAAATCTTCTATCTGAAACAAATAATTCTGTAGATTTTATAATCCCAAATTTTGCTTTAAATCCCCCTGTGGCGCGCCTCGCTAAATAATGGTCTTCTGCCAGCTTGACATCTTCGTCAAATCCTCCGATTTTTTCAAAAATATCTTTTTTGATTAAAATTCCCATGGCAGCATGCGGTAATGCGCTCTCCAATAAAACAATGGGCTGGTTGTAAAAAATATTTAAAAGAAAGGATGAAAATTTACTTTTAGGAAGCGAAACTAAACAAAAACTGGCAATTTCAAGTTTTCTTTCGTTAAACTCGGCTAAACTTTTTTTAAGGGAATTATCCGGCATAACGGTGTCTGCATCTATAAAAAACAGCAAATCCCCTTTGGCGATTTTAGCCCCATTGTTTCTACCCTTGCCGGGCAATCCTCCGGGCGTAATTATACAGCTATATTTTTTTGCAATCTCCGCTGTTTTATCTGTTGATCCGGCATCAGCCAAAATAATTTCATAATCAGAAAATCCCTGCTTTTTTATTGATTCTAAAAGCAGTGGCAAATATTTTTCCTCATTTAACGATGGAATAATTATAGACAACATTTTACTTAGTGTTAAATAAAGCTTTTGCACTATCCCAAATCTGTGACTGGTTTTGGGTCGTTTTCATCCAGTACCACCATTCTACTCCCCACATATAAACTTTGTCCAATCCTGTTTCTTTTGCGTACTCAACATTCTTTCCGAATATTTCCGGATTCATGGTTTTTGCCTGTTCTAACAGCGGAACATCATAAAACGGTTTTGAAGCCCATGGCTCTGCCTGCAATTCTATGCAAATTACGCTTTTGTTGAATAATTTTTGTATAAGAAGGGCCTTGCGCCAATAGGTCACCGGAGATAAAAACGATTTTAAATAAAACCCCCAGCCGTCTGCTACGTGCGCCCAAACTTCCCTATACATTGTGATGCCCACTATATCTGCTATTTTAGCCGCGCCAAACCAGTTAGACTGCTCGCCGGAGTCGGAAATAATAACCGGCCTTGACGGATCTAAAAATTTGACTAACGCCACTTCCTGTGCCAAAAACTTTCCGCCGTCGTAGTACCAATCCGGGCAAGTGCCGAACTTAAAAAGAGGCTCGTTTTCCACCTGCCAATTGATAATCGCGGGATTATCTTTATATCTCAAAACAACTGTTTTTATATATTTTAATAATTTCTCCTGCTGTTGGTCTTTTGCCAGAGAAGATGCCCATGCCGGGATGTGGCACTCCGGCCAGCGCCCGCTTTTTAGGCCTAAAACATAAATAATCTTAACTCCGTTATTTTTTGCCTCGGCTAATTGCCAGTCGATATCGTTAAAGTAATATTTATCTTGCTTGCCTTCAACCCAATCCCACTGTGTGTGAAGTTTTATATTTTTTGCGCCCAAATCGTCAATTATAGACAAATAGGCTTCTTTCCAGTTCAGTTTTAAAGATTCTGCCTGCATCTGGGAAAAATCAACGCCCCATGTGATATTTTGGGACACGGGCGCTTTTCCTGCAAAAAAATAGCAAAAAACAACTGCCAGCGTGGCTATAATTATTAGTAAAAAAATTATAATCATTTTTGTTTTTTTTCTCATTTTATGTTTTGTTATGGTACATATTGGATCTTATTATTTTTTCTATATTATATGCGCCCATTTTTTCTATTTCTACAAAGCCCTGCACAGCAACTTCGGCCAAATCACCGGAATTTAACGAATCGTAAAACCATTGCTCGGCGTATTTTGGATTTTCCTGCGCAACGCCGGCGCCAACGTGCAACAGCCATTTTTTATTAAAATCCTCCTGCGAACCGATTGTTGGAGCCATAATTATAGGAATGCCCAACCCTGCATAAAAAGAAAGTTCAGACGGTTTTGTCCATAAAACATCCGTCTCTCTCAAGGCCTCATTAAAAGTTTTGAAATATTCATCTGTTGTTATGCCGGATAAAATATGAACCCAGCCGTCTAATTTCAAGTCCTTTATATTTTCTGCAAAATATTTTCTCAATTCTTCTCTTACACCGACGGCTATAATAAACCTTAATTTTCTATTTTTTATACTTTTCTTCAGGCTGTTTATCGCATTTAGTGGGATTTCTTTCTGCGCCCCAGCCCCTCCTATAGAAAACATTATAGTTAAAGGATGGTCTGATTTTTCCGGTAATTTGCCTAAAATACCTTTAATTAAAGGCTCGTATAGTTTTCTGTACTTTTTATTGGGGTCCAAATTTATAATTCGGCGCCTCATATCTTCCTTCAAAATTTCCAGATTTTCTCCGATATTTTCTTTCGGCAACGGGTATCCTGTCAAAAAAATGTGTTCAGGACTTACTCCATAAAGCTTTAGCCTGTCGCGCGTCCAGGTATTGGGAACAAAATATTTAATCTTGCTCTTTTTGGGGTCTAACGGCGCCCATGCCCTTGAAACATCAGCATCGCATATAACGCAATAAATATCATTCGGATAATTGAAAGCCTCTGCCATAAAAGCCGGTGTAAAAAAAGTGGAAATTAACGGTATAGAATTTTTTTTAAATCTTTCAATTAAATCCTTTCCCCAGCCATTTCTGATAAAATAAAAAATATTCCTTAGGGCGATATCCGGCCTGGATAAATCCCTTTTGGGATAATAAATTAAAATTTTCTGAAACTTGTCTAAAATTGAAAAAGCAAAATCTCCTAAGAGGGGAATTCTTTTGAATCTCGAAATAAACTCATATAAAAATCGCGTTTTCTGCCAGAATTTTTTATCTTTTTTGGGAATGCCCCGATAGCTATTGGCGCAAATCACCTTACCCCCGAAAGCGATGTCCCTTAAAGGGTAAGCTGTCCTTTGGTGGCCATAGCCCATATCTGCCGCCACAATCCAGGCCTTGCCGGTATTTAATAAATTTTTTTGATTTTCCATTATTATATTATTATACAATTATACATTTTAATAGGCCATATTTAAAGCCCCAAAGAGCTACTAATAATATAATCTTAGACTATTTTCTGAACAAACTTCTTGTTCAAAATCCAAGTAGTAAAGCCAATAATTAAATAAGAAATCGGAAGCCAAACCCAGGAAACATTTGAAATAATTTTATGCGACCATGGCTTGTCAAAAATATTAATCACCCATAAAAAATACGTCATCAAAAAATAGCACGGCAAAGACAGCAACCAACCCAAAAACCCCCAAATTATTCCTGCCACAGAAGATAAAAGCCCAAAAAACATCAGATAATAAATAATCGGCACGATTAATATATTAGTCACAGGAGAAATGAAAGAAATATTCCCAAAATTGTAAATTATAATCGGTAAAGTAAAAACTTGGGCAGATATTGTGGCGGTAAGCACCATAAGGACGCTTTCGTATTTTTCGCTGATTTTTAACTTAAAAAACCTGTCTGCTAAAAATTTTATAAAATTTCTTATGGCCGGTTCAAAATATATTAAGCCCAAAACAGCTAAAAACGAAAGCTGAAATCCGACGTCATAAATCAGAAGCAAAGGATTGAATAAAAGCATTAATGCCGCTGCTAAAATAATTATTCTTGAGCTCATTGTCTGCCTGCCCAGCGCCTGGCCTGATAAATAAATTATGCCCATAATTCCAGCCCTCAATCCGGACGGAGGCAAACCGGTTAAAACAACATAAATACAAATAAAAACTACTGCTCCATAAAATGCCTGCCTTCTCCATAAACCCAAAAACAGCAAAAATGACATTACAATAGAACTTAATATGACAATATGCATGCCGGAAACCGCAATCACGTGGCTTAGACCTGTGTTTTTAAATTTATCCTTGATATTCTGCCCTACCGCGCTTTTGTCTCCCAAAATAATCCCCTGCAATACAGAGCTTTGTGGAGGCAAAAAATTATTCTGTATGCTTTGCCTTATTTTTTGTTTTAAAAATAATATCCCAGAATAAATAGCGGAGAACGGGTCTTCGCTGGCTTTGCCCGACACTTCAATTTTAGGAAAGCCTATCACAGAATAAATATGATCTTTCAATAAATAATTTTTATAACTAAAATCTTCGGTCTCCATCGGCTCCTCAAGTTTTCCCGTAATTTTTATTTCATCTAAATATTTGTATTCGGGATACCTGTTCGTAGTCACCAAAACCTCGCTTCCTTGGGCGCATACCGTTAATTTTTGCGACGTGTCCCTTACATCCGGCTCTTTGCATATTGTTCCGCTAATCGTAATTTCACCTTTTCCGTTTAACTGGCTTAATTTGTCATTTGAGATATTAAATTCAAAAATCTGGAGTCGCAGGATTCCTATAATTAAAAATAAAAGACAGAATCCTGCGACTAACAGATTTACACGGCTTAATAACGGATTCTCGCGGATTACGAATGATGAAAAAATTAGCAAAATTCCGATAAATAAAATCCCACAAACAAAAATTTGGGGAATTTTTACCAAAGACTCAAAAAATATTCCAACAACAAACGCGATACAAAGAAAAAATAATATCTTAGACGAAGTCATCTCGCTTTGCACTCTTCAAAATAAGGAGAAATTTCTTTTACTATTTCCTCTAAAAATGCCTGCTTGAACGGTTCTACTTTTTCAAATTCCGGGTCAATTGTTTTTTCAGCTCTGAAATTTTGTAAATAATATTTAACACCCGGCCCTCCAATCCATTTCGCGATTTCCAAAAAATCTTCTTTTACGTGAATAGTATTTACAACTGTTGTGCGAAATTCAAAATCAAACCCGCAGGTTTGCCCTGAGCCTGTCGAATGGGCCTTTAGAAATTCAACGCTTTCTTTTATATTATCTATTATAATTCCCTCTGTCATAAGATTTTGGTAAACTGGACTCTCTCCCTTTGTTTTAATATCCATTGCAACATAATCAACCAACTTTGTATTTACCAGATCTTTCAGCATTTTCGGGTTTGAGCCGTTAGTATCCAATTTTACCAGATAACCTAATTTTTTTATTTTTTCTATAAACTGGGGTAGATCTTTATTTATTGTCGGCTCTCCCCCACAAATTACAACTCCGTCCAATAAACCCTGCCTTGTCCTTAAAAAATCAAAAAAATCTTTCTCTTCAATTCTCGGCTGTTTTACAATTTTTGCGGGCAAAACCAGCTCCGAAGAATAACACCACGGACACCTGAAATTGCACCCGGTCAAAAAAACAGTACAGGCAACTTTTTTTGGATAGTCAATTAGAGTTGTTTTCTGCAGTCCGGCAATAATCATGAATTTATATTAACAAAAAACCGCTTCTGAATAAAGTGGTTTTTATTTTTAGTTTTACGCTGTGGCTTTTTCTTCCTTGTCCGCCGTAGCTTCAGCGAAGGAGGATGCTTTTTCCAAAACTTCTTTTGCCATTTCCTGGGGCAAGGCAAATTCTTTTCGCTCACGATATTCTTCCTGCTTACCTTTGTGCCATTGCTGAACGGGCCTTATATATCCTACAACCCTTGAGTAAACCTCACACGGTTGTTTTATTGTACACTGGGGACATTCAAAGTGTTCGCCGGAAATATACCCGTGCGTAGGACAAATTGAAAATGTTGGCGTTAGGGTAATATACGGCAAACTATAGTTTTCAAATATTTTTTTGATTAAATTTTTTGCCATATTGGGATCTGAAATTTTTTCCCCTAAAAATATGTGCAAAACCGTTCCGCCTGTATATTTTGTCTGAATATCATTTTGCAAATCAAGAGCCTGGAAAACGTCGTCTGTAAAACCAACCGGCAACTGACTTGAATTTGTGTAGTATGGAACTTCTTTCGTGCCGGCTGTAACAATGTCAGGATATTTTTCTTTATCTGTTCTGGCCTGCCTATAGCTTGTGCCTTCTCCCGGCGTTGCCTCTAAATTATAAAGGTTGCCCGTTTCTTCCTGAAACTTAATCATTTTATCTCTCATAAAATCAAGAATCTCAATTGCAAATTTTCTGCCTTTTGGAGTTGTGATGTCTTCTTCCAAAAAATTAATCAAAGCCTCGTTCATCCCCATAATTCCAATGGTTGAGAAATGATTTCCAAAATAGGTATTTCTCATTTTTTTCATTTCTTCCAAATAATGTCTGGAATATGGATAAAGTCCTTTCTCCATAAAGTCGTCCAATGCCTTTCTTTTAATTTCCAAGCTCTCTTTCGCTAGTTCCATTAAGTGGCTTAATTTTTCAAAAAATTCTGTTTTTGTTTTAGAGGTGTAGCCAATTCTTGGTAAGTTGATTGTAACTACTCCGATTGATCCGGTTTTTGGGGAGGATCCGAATAATCCGCCACCCCTTTTATAAAGCTCTCTATTATCTAAGCGAAGCCTGCAACACATTGACCTCGCATCGTCTGGGCTCATATCTGAGTGAATAAAGTTTGAAAAATAATTAACGCCGTATTTTGCCGTTGCCTCCCACATTGCTATTAAATTCGGGTTATCCCAATCGAAATCTTTTCCGATCGAAACTGTCGGGATTGGAAAAGTAAATGGTCTGCCGGATGCATCTCCCTCCATCAAGCCTTCATAAAAGGCCTTGATAAACATATCCATTTCCGGCTGAAAATCACCATAGGTTTCATTTTGCACCTCTCCACCAATAATCACGGGCTGTTTTGCTAAAAATGACGGCGGTTTAATATCTAAAGAAACATTTAAAAATGGTGTTTGGAAACCAACGCGCGTCGGCACCATGCAACTGTACAAAAATTCCTGCATAACTTGTTTTACCTGCTTATAATCTAACTTGTCATATCTGATAAACGGCGCTAATAATGTATCAAAATTTGAGACAGCATTGGCACCGGCAGTTTCTCCCTGCAAAGTAAACAAAACGTTTACCAATTGACCCATAGCAGTTCTAAGATGTTTTGGGGGCTTACATTCTATTTTACCCGGAACTCCGCCAAAACCTTTTATCAAAAAATCATATAAATCCCAGCCGGCACAATAAGGAGCCAAAAGTTCTAAGTTGTGAATATGAAAATCTTCGCTGGCTGCGGCGTCCCTTATTTCTTTAGGATAAATTTTGTTCAGCCAATATTTTTTAGAAATATAAGAACCGACATACTGGTTCAGCCCCTGCAAAGAAAAAGTCATATTTGCGTTTTCCTTTACCTGCCAGTCAATCTCTTTGAGATAGCTGTCTATTTTTTCTGAAGAATCGTCAACCGCTTTTGCCGCCTCGCGAATGCTTCTTCTTTGTTCTCTATATAAAACGTACGCCTTGGCTGTTTCAACCAATCCTTCCAACATCAGCGCCTCTTCAACAATATCCTGAATCTGTTCAATATTCGGCACCTCTCCTTTTTTAAATCTGCGATTTAGTAGGCTTACAACTTTGTCGGAAACTTTTTTAGAAACTACGCCATCTCCCTGATTTGTTGCAACAACCGCTTTATGTATTGCCTCTTCAATTTTTTCCTGCTCAAAAGTAACGACCCTTCCGTCTCTTTTTTGGACCTTCTCAATATGATTTCCTATTTTTTTTTCTTCTTCTTCCATGGTTTTAGGGGACAAAAAAAGGCATTTGCCTTTAATTAAGCTTATTGTTTAAGAATTCTAGGACTGATTCCTAAACAATGAGTTTATTAAAATGCCTTAATTAATATTTTATTTTTAAGCGTCGATTACTACATTTTACTCCATTAAAAAAGCGTGTCAAATCCCGTTTTACATATAAAATCTGTGGATAACTATTTATGCGCCCCACTTTACGCCATAAAACAAAAAACACCCTTGATCGTGGATATTTTTTCTATTTATTAGAGTTTTGTTGCGATTACGGTGATTTTTATTTCTCCCTTTTTAAGATTATTGTCCTTTGTGGCGCCAAAAATTATTTGCGCCTTGGGATCAACGTTTTGGGTAATAACTTTTGCGGCCTCTTTAATTTCATTTAAACTGACATCATCTCCCGCAACTGAAAACAAAACTCCTTTTGCCCCTTTTATAGAAAAATCTAACAATGGAGAGTTTATCGCCATTTCAGCCGCCCTGACTGCGCGATTTTCTCCCATTGTTTTTCCCATACCAAACAATGCGTACCCCGAATCTTTCATGGTAGATAAAACTGACGCAAAATCAATATTTATAATTCCCTGCACCAAAATCAAATCAGTGATTGACTGCACGGCTTCCCGCAAAATATCGTCGCAAATTAAAAAAGCGTTTGATACTGTAGTTTTTTCGTCAATAATTTTTAAAAGCTTGTCGTTGGAAATTACCAGTAAAGAATCCACGGAACCTTTTAAGTTTTTTAAAGCTGACTCTGCAACTTTTTTTCTTTCCAAACCTTCAAAAGAAAAAGGAGTTGTGACCACCCCAATAGTTAAAATGCCCAGGCTTTTTGAAGCCTCGGCAATAATTGGCGAAGCGCCCGAGCCGGTGCCTCCGCCAAGTCCACAAGTCACAAAAACCATATCTGCTCCGTTTAAATTTTCTAAAATTTCCTGTTTGGATTCTTCAGCTGACTTTCTACCCAAATCCGCATCCATACCGGTTCCAAGGCCATTGGTGATATCTTTTCCTATTAAAATCTTTTTATCTGCTTTGGAAAAATGTAAAGCTTGCGCATCGGTATTCACTGCCAATAATTCAACTTCCTGTATATTGGTGTCTGTCTGCCTGCGCAGATGAGCCATTCTCGAAACCGTATTGGAACCCGACCCGCCCACTCCTATAACTTTAATTTTTGGATTCATAAAACCTTACGGGATGAAGTTTTTGAGCCACCTTTTTATTTTGGCTCCCAATCCCGCAATGTCTACTCTACCACCATCTCCGCCAGAATCAACCCCCTCCATCACCAACCCCGCCACAGTTGCTAAAGCAGGATCATCCTGCAAACCAATTATGCCCTTAGGAGTTCCTATTTCGCAGGCAAGTTTTAATGTTTCTTTTGTAAGTTCTTTTATTTTTGGCATCTTTGCCCCGCCTCCGGTCAAAACAATTCCTCCCGGCAATAATTCCTGCCTATTAATTTTTTTCAACTCTTTTTGAACCAGGTCTAAAATTTCGGAAACTCTGGGCTCGATAATATCAACCAAATTTTTCTTTGTAAAATTAAGCGTATTATCTCCGCCCGAGGCGGATCCGCCTTTGGCCGAAAAAATTTCAATTTTTTTTCTTGACTGGTCTTTGACAGAAACAGCAAACATGCATGTGCCATGCTGTTTTTTAATAGACTCGGCAATCGCAACTTCTGTTCTTAAGCCTATTGCAATATCGTTTGTAATATTCGCCGAGCCTACCGGAAAAACAGCCAAGTGTATCAGTTCTCCTTCTTCAAAAACCGCTAAAGATGTTGTAGCCGCTCCCATGTCAACTAAAGCAACTCCCAATTCTTTTTGCTGTGGCGTTAAAACAGCATTTGCGGCAGCCAGCGGAGATGGTATCACATCATTTATCTGCAGTTTTGAATTTAAAACAGCTTGAGTTAAATTAATAAAATAACGGGAAAAAACACACAATAATAAAACTTTTGCTTCCAGTCTTATGCCTGTTAAATCTTCCGGCTGTTTTATACCTTTCTGGTCGTCGACAATATACTCTCTTGGGATAACGTCTAAAACTTCGTCGTTTCTGGACATATTTATTGCTTTGGTCGCCTGCAAAACTCTTTCAACATCTTCCTTGGAAATTCTTTGGTCAGCCCTTGAAACAGAAATAATTCCGTCGGACGGGGTAACATAAAGATGGCTACCTCCGATATTTACAAAGACAGAACTAATTTTTCTGTTGCAATCTTTTTCGACTCCCGACATTATCATCTGCACATTTTTTGCGGTTTCTTCAACCGAAACAACAGCTCCCTTACGGAGCCCGAAAGAAGGTATTTCTGCGTACGACAAAACCTCCCAGTCTTTCCCAGGGTGCCCTTTGGGCCGCTGGACCACCAGCGCTTTTATGCTGTGCGTTCCTATATCTAGGCCAACTACAATATTGCCACGCGCCATAGATTATCTTAATTTAGATAAATATTTTTCTTGTTTTATTTCCATTATTTCTGCTTCCTTCTCCCAGCCCGCATCGCTACGCGAAGCGTTGCTGGCGGGTGATTTTTCATGGTCATACCCGCATAGGTGCAGAATCCCGTGGATAAAAACTTTCAACATTTCGCTTTTTTCGGAAACTCCGTACTTCTTGGAATTTTCTTTTACAACTTCCGGACAGATAACAATCTCGCCTAATTCCGAGTTGGTAGTTGGTAGTTTGTAGTCAATACTTTGCCCGAAAGACAAAACGTCGGTGGGCTTGTTTTTGCCACGAAACTTTTTATTAAGCTTTTTTATCTCTCCTTTGTCAACAAAAGCCAGAGATACTGTTTCCGTTCCTCTATTTTCGCCTTTTAATACTTTTTTTGCAACTGTGGAAAAAAGTTTTTTATCCACAGAAAAATTAGTGAGGTTATTTATCTCCATGATAAGCCGTATGTTTATCTATTTTACACCATTTCCCCAAATAAACAAAAACCCCGCCGGGCTAAGCTCGGACGGGGTTAACAATCACTAATAACTCCACTGCAAATCTCCGCCAGCAGTCGCAACCTTAATAATTTTTAAACACCTCAGACCGGATTGAAGTGTTTAGTTTCCAAACAAAAAACCGGGCCCTAAAAGGGAACCCGGCCGGTTTTTCTTATTTAGATAATAGTTCTTTTACAATTTTACTTACCTCCCCGCCGTCTGCTTTGCCCTTAATCTTTGGATTTAAATCTGCCATTACTTTCCCCATAACTTGCCCTGAGCTTGTCGAAGGGTCCTTCATTTCGACCCTAACTTTTGCAATTGATTCTTCAACCATTTTTTTTAATTCGTCTTCGGACAATTGCTCGGGCAGATATTTAATTAAAATTTCAATTTCCTTTTTTTCTTTGTCTGCCAGCTCCTGCCTATTGCCCTGTTCGTATAAAACAACGGCGTCTTTTCTTTTTTTAATTTCAGAAGATATAACCTCAATTATCTGCTCGTCTGTTAATTCTGATTCTTTTAGCAACTTATCTTCTGCAAAATCCGGGTGATCTTTGGAAGTTTTATATCGCTTTTCTTTTTCCTTTGTAAGAATAGAAGCCGACAACATACGCAAAGTTCCAACCAAAAACTGATCTCCAGCTTTCATGGCTTCTTTAGTAGAATTTTGTATCTGCTGTTTTAACATATAAAGCGAAAAAAGTTTGTTACCGAGAGCAACCTTACTTTGGTTTTGCTAATTTGTCTTCTTTTATTTTTTCTGCTTTTCTCTCAACTCTTCTTAAAGCAGATCTTTTTTTAGCCAAAGCTGATTTGGCTCTTTTGTGGAACTGCCCTTTTCTTATCTGAAGCAAAACTCCCGATTGTCGCACGGTTTTTGTAAAACGGTGCACCAGGTTTTGCGAAGTTTCTTTGTCTTTTTTTGTTACTTGTATCGGCATAATTTATTTATTTTTTAATTTTTTCTTTCATTTCGCTTACGACCTTGTCAAGTTTTATTTCTTTTTGGGTTCCCGTATCCATATCCCTTAAAGTAATAAAATCTTCTAATGCTTCTTTTTGCCCAAAAATTAAAACCCACCTTATATTCATTTTATTCGCGGTTCTTAACTGGGTTTTTAAAGAATCTTTTGAAAATGATTCTGCGACTGAAATTTTAGCCGATCTGAACTCTTCAAATAATTTCATGCTTTTTCTTTTTGCCAACTGACCTAATTGGGCTAAAAATATTTGAGGAGCTTCGTTTTTAGAGTTGTGTCTGCCGGTGGTTTTCATCTCCCTGCTTTTCATTAAAGTTACAATTCTTTCTATGCCGGCTGCGCATCCGCATCCCGGAACATCTCTGCCCCCAAGTATTTTTGCCAAATTATCATACCTGCCTCCGCCGATCAATGTGCCCACTGCTTTTTCAAGATCATCTCCGGCGATATTTTTTTCAACTATTTCAAAAACTGTTTTTGTGTAATAATCCAATCCGCGCACCAAATATGGGTTCAACGTGTATGGCAGTTCCAACTCGTCTAAAAATTCCAAAACGTCTTTAAAGTGCGCATGACATTTTTCGCATAAATGGTCTATTATCTGCGGAGCTCCCGCTTTTACTCTTTGGCATTTTTCCTCTTTACAGTCTAAAATTCTTAATGGGTTTTCTTTCAGCCTTCTCTGGCAATCCGGACACAAAGAAGATCTTTTTGATTTGAAATAACTGGCTAATATTTTTTTAAAATATGGCCTGCATTCCGAATCTCCGATGGAATTTACCTCGATTGTCAGATTTTTAAATCCCAGTTCTTTTAAAACATCGTAGCTCATCTGGATAATCTGGCTGTCTATAGAAGGGTTATTTTCTCCCATTACTTCAAATCCAAACTGGTGGAATTGGCGGAACCTTCCTGCCTGAGGCCTTTCATATCTGAAAAACGGACCCTCATACCAAAGTTTTACGGGCTGGGGCAAATTATGCATCCCATGCTCCAAATAACTTCTCATTACAGCAGCAGTTCCTTCCGGCCTCAAGGAAACCAAATCTCCTCCCTTTGTCCTAAAGGTATACATTTCTTTGCCCACAATATCAGTATCGTCTCCGACTGCTTTTTGGAAAACCTCCGTAAATTCCAGAATGGGCGTTTCAATTTTTTCAAAAGTGTAGGAATTGGCAATGGCTTCAACCACTTTTTGAACATGCTTGAAATAAACCTGATCTTCTGGCAATATGTCGTGCATTCCGGTTAAAGATTGGTATTTAATTTTGCTCATAATATTACTGTTTTGTCAGTATTTAATAGCTTGGCCTGGAAATTTCCGATAAAGTTGTCACCGGAAAAATTCTTAGAAATGCTTTGCCAATTATGTCTTTTCTTAAAACAACTCCCCACGCCCTTGAGTCGTAAGAGTACTGTCTGTTATCTCCCAAAACAAAATACTCATCGGTTTTTAAAGTCATGTTTATTTCGCCAATTGTCTTTAGGTCGTTCGGTAAATATTTTTCGTCTAAGATTGTTGTCTTGCCGTCTTTGATAATTTCCACTTCGCCATTTGTTATATCAACCGTTTCTCCTGGAAGGCCTATAACCCTTTTAATAAAACGCTGGCCAGCATAACCATATTGGCCGGAAGGGTCTTTTATAAATCCTGCATTAAAAACTACGACATCCCCTCTTTGCGGATCAAAAAATCTGTATGAGATTTCATCTACAATTAAATAATCTCCCGTAGCAAAATTTGGATCCATAGACGCCCCGCTGACAATAAACGGCTGGAACAAAAAATATCTGATGGGAGCTACAATAACAAAAGCGATAACAGCTATTTTAACAATCTCAAAAATAAAAGAAGTAAATTTTTTAAATCCTTCTTTATTTTTTACAATCTCCATACCTGTCTCTTTGTTTTTATTTTCCATGAATTTTACTGTTTATTGCTTTAATTTAAATATTTTAGCACACTTTTAGACTGATTGCAATATCTAAAAAATAGCAAAAAAAGCGGGCTGTGCGCACAAAAATGTGTGCGCACAGCCCTTGGCGAAGGGCAGACTATCTCCGCGATTGCAGCGGACGAGAACTGCGCCTCTTGCAACGAGGCTTATTGTTTTCGCCGTTGCGTCGCACGTTGAGCTCGGGGCCCTTCTCGTGAACCGCATTGGCGGACTCATTGCGAGCCGCTTCGCGAGCCTGGCTGAGCAGAATCCTCACCTGATCTCCGTCAAGCTCGAGTCCTTTTTTGGAGTTGATGAGGTTGAAGTCCTTTGCCACACGGTCCAAGTGCTGACCGATAGGAGTGCCCTTCCACCAGTGCATCCTTTCCAAGAAAAAGTCTCGTTGCTCTTCGGTGAGATTTGCGAGAACCACAATAGCAGAGGGTTGAGGTGCAGACGTAGCCTGTATCATACCATTAACCTTTCAAAAATCCGTTTTGCAGGTGTTAGTTTTTTTGCTACCGATGGTACTGCATAAGTCAAACAATGTTGACCAACTTAGACCACCTCCCTTCACAAGTTAGTAAAGAACAACAACTATTTTCACTATTCTTACTATATCCCTTAATTAAATTAACGTCAAGCTTTGCACTGGCCACTGGTATACTTTACAGTATGAGGCACTTAAAACATGTTGCAAA